>NZ_JBHWUI010000015.1:0-84560 GCF_042737525.1 Kitasatospora sp. NPDC059973
CCGCTGAGTCGGCCGGGGGCCGGGGGCCGGGGGGGGGCGGGGGGCCCCTCGCCGCTACACGCCGAGGGCCACCGCGCCGAACCGTCCGGCCCGGCGGACCAGGGCGGCCAGGACGAGGTAGGCCACGAAGCCGGCCAGGCTCGGCACGGGCCCGGTGAGGAACAGTTCACCGCGCATCAGCGAGAGCGCGTGCAGCAGCAGCACCGGCACCGCCAGGAGCGTCCAGACGGCCTGCAGCGCCACCTGGGCCGGCGTCGCGACGTCCGCGCCGCCGGCGTTCCGGAAGGCCAGCCCGGCCACCAGGGCGAGCACCGCACTCACTCCGGTGACGACGGCGGCCGCGGTGGCCCAGGGCCCGCCCGGCGCGAAGGCCGCCCAGGCCGCGACGGCCAGCAGGACCGTCACCTGGGCGTAGGCGGTGGACGCGCGCCGGAGGTGCGAACCCTTCTCGGACGCCGCACCGCCGCCCGACCGCGACCCTCGGGCGGCGGCGCCCGGCGGGACGGCTCCGGGGGGCACCGTCGCCTCCACCACCGTGACCGTCGGCGCCGCCGGCCGATCCGGCCGGGCGGGGTGGACCGCGGCCCGGGGCACCGGCTCCTGGACGCGCCGCACCGCCGCCCGGGAACGCCGGAACGCGGCGGCGGCCTCCGTGCGCCGGCCCGCCACCGTGAGGGCGGAGCCGAGCAGGGCCAGCGCCCACACCTCGGCGGACGCGTCGTCCTGCTCTGCGGCCAGTGCCACCGCCTCGTGCAGCGGGTCGACGGCCTCCAGCGGTCGCCCGCCGTCGTGCAGGGATCTGCCCAGGCCGCTCAGCGCCGCCGACAGGACGGCCGGGGAAGCACTCTCCCGGGCCGCGGCGACCGCTTCGGCGGCCCGGGACACGGCCTCGTCGTGGCGTGCCAGCCGTCCGAGGGAGGACGCCAGCGCGGTCAGGGCGCGGGCCCGGCCGGCCGGGTCGCCGACGCGGGCACGGAACTCGGCGACCGCACGGTGGACGGCGGCGGCCTGCTCGTACTGTCCGGCCTCCGCCAGCGCGTCACCGGCCTCCTCCAGCACCAGGTGGGCGGCGAGCTCGTCGCCCAGTCCGAGCAGCCCCTCGGCCGCCTCGGCCAGGAGGCCCAGGCCCAGGTCACCGCCGGCCCGCCCGACCAGGCCGAGGGCGACGAGTTCGCGGCGCCGGTCGCCGGCCTCCCGGAAGGCGTGCACCGCGAGCGCGAACAGCGCTCCGGCGGGTACCGCCCGGCCCATCAGGTCGAGGCCGACCAGGCCGAGCTGCACGTTGGCGACGCCGGCGCGGAGCTGGTCGCCGGCGGCCTCGGCCACCTGGACGGCCCGGCTCAGGTCCTTCCCGGCGGCCTTCGCCCGCCCCTGCTCCGCGAGCGCGATCCCCGCGTGCAGGCTCCCCCGGTAGTCGACCTCCGCGTCGCCGGTCATCCGGGCGGCGATCGCGGCCGCGCGACGGCCCTCCCGCGCCGCCTCCGCCGGGCGGCCGACCGCCCGCCAGGCCTCGGCCAGGGCGGCCAGCGCCGTCGCCGCGACCTCCCAGTGCCGGATCCGCCGCGCTCCCTCCGCCGCCCCGCGCAGCACCGCCAGGGCCTCCTCGTGGTCCCCGTCCAGGCCGTGCAGCCGGCCGAACCTCACCTGGGCCGCCAACTCCGCGCCGGGGTCGCCGCGCTCACCGGCCAGGGCCCGGAGGAGGGCGGCGGCGTCGGCGAGCTCGTCGCGGTGCAGGCCGTGCTCCAGGTACGGGTCGAGCGCCTGGGCGAGGCCCACCGCCGCGTCGGGCCCGCCGGTGGTCGCCGCCCGGCGCAGCAGCCCCGCCGAGGTCGGGTGCTCGGCGTCGAGCCGGGCGAGCGCGGCGGCGCGGTCCGCGAAGGCGCGCGGGTCGGCCCCGTGGCCGGGCTGCCCGGGACTCAGGTGCAGGCAGGCGGCCCGGACCCGTTCGGTGTGGGCGCGGACCAAGCGCTCCAGGGCCTCGCGGGCCTCGTCGGCGGCGCCGGCGGGCGTCCCCGGGACGGCCGGCGGCAGGTCGTCGTCGGCGGGCAGCGTCGGCCGCCACCGGTCGGGAGCGCCGCCGGGCGCGACCAGGCCGACCGCCAGCAGCTCGGCGAGGTCGGCGGCGACCGTCCCGGCGGAGGGTCCGGCGAGGTCCCGGGCGTTCTCGGTGGAGAAGTCCGGCCCCGGGAGGAGCCGGGTCAGCCGCAGCAGCCGGGCCGGCCCGCTGCCCAGCGCGCCCAGCGCGAGCAGGTGAACGGCCGCGAGGGTCTGCACCGGTCCGTCGAGCCGTCCCAGACCGGCCCGGAGCCGGTCGAGCTCCCGGGAGGTGTCGGCCGCCGTCGTACCCGTCCGGACCATGGTGGCCGCCGCCACGAGCAGCGCGTGCGGCAGGCCGCCGCAGGCCTTGGCGAGGCGCCGCAGTTCGAGTCCGTGCGCCGCGTCGGCCGGCCCGCGGGCGCCGCGGGCGGCCAGCTCGGTCCGCAGCAGGTCGGTGGCGTCCGTCGTGGAGAGCGGTGGCAGCCCGCGGACGGTGCCCGGCACGTCCCGTGGGGTGTGTCGCGCCGTCACCAGCACGGCGGCCCTGCCGGGGGCGGGCAGCAGCGCGGCCAGGTCGTCGTCGGTGGCCGGGTCGTCCAGGTGCAGCAGCACGCGGCGCCCCTGGTCGGCGTAGGCCGCCAGGGTGCGGTGCAGCAGCGCGGCCCGGCCGGCCGGCCCGGGCGGGATGTGCTCGGGCGGCAGCCCAGCGGCGCGCAGCGCCAGGCCGAGGGCACGTCCGGGGAGTTGACGGCGGACGTGGTCGGAGCCGTGGAGATCGATCGTGAGCAGGCCGCCCGGGAAGTGCCCGTCGGACCGGAGGGCGTGGCCGGTCCGACGCGCCAGCGCGCTCTTGCCGACGCCCGGCGGTCCGGTGACGACCACGCACGGGTGCCCGTCGGCGGTGAGCGCGGTGCGTAGCGCGTCGAGCTCCGCGTCGCGGCCGGTCAGTTCGGCGGGCGGGGGGCCGGCGGGTGGGGCGAGCACCTCCGGGAGGCGAACCGCGTACGGCCGGTCACCCGTCCGTCCGTGGCAGAGCACGCCTTCGCGTGCCCGGCCGACCCACGACCAGTCCACCGTGTCCATCCAGCCCCTCGAAGAATCCGTGCCGCCGACGGGGCGAACCGATCGCGAAGGCCGCGGCCCGCCCGATGCGCTCCCCCGGCCGCTCCCACCCCTGCCCCGGCCGGCCGGACCTCCGGATCGGTCGTGCCGAACCCATGACGCTACCTCATATTCCTTGATGTGTAAGGGCTTTGGACATCGAGAGGATGCCCACGGACGCCGCTGCCCGCCACGGTGGACCCCACCGGCCCCGGGCGCCCCGGGGGTGCTCCCGCCCCCGCCGGAGCCCGGGCCCGCGGGAGGGGCGGTTCACGGGGGCGGCGAGGGGAACAGTGGGAGGTACGACCTACCCGGTCTCCCGCCACCCGGGCCGCGCCCGGCGGTTCGTCCGCTGTTCATACGGCGCTCGCCCGGCGGCGGGCACCCGTTGGGTCGGTGGCGGAAGGGTGGTGACACCCTGACAGGACGATCCCGGGACGGACATCGTGACCGAATCGCGCGTACCGCGCTGGCGCCGAAGCCTCGCCTTCCTCCTCGTCGCCGCCGCCGGGCCGGCGGGGCTGCTGAGCGCCTCGCCCGCCCGCGCGGCCTCGACCGACGACATCCGGATCAACGAGGTGGTGACCACCGGGGACGTCGACGACTCCGTCGAGCTCTACAACAAGGGCACCACCGCGGTGGACGTCTCCGGCTGGATCCTCAAGGACGACGACAACGGCTCGAAGTACGCGATCGCCGCCGGCACCACGCTGGCCCCCGGCGGGTTCCGCGCCTTCGACGTCCACGGCGCGTTCGGCCTGGGCTCCTCCGACAAGGCGCGGCTGTACCTGCCGAACGGCAGCACCCTGGTCGACAGCTTCAGCTGGAGCGAGCACTCCGCCCCGTCCTGGTCGCGCTGCCCCGACGGCACCGGCGCCTTCCGCAAGGCGGCGCTCACCCTGGGCGCGGCGAACGCCTGCGGCAGCACCGGCGGCACCTCGCCGGTGGCCTGGCCGGGCAGCGGGACGGTGGCGAACGCCGACGCCTCCAACGTCTTCGGGTCGGACCTCAGCGGTCTCTACCAGGAGGGCGGCGTGCTGTGGGGGGCGCAGAACTCCGGCAAGCTGTGGCGGCTGGTGCCGAACGGGTCCGGCGGGTGGAAGCCGGACACCGCGAACGGCTGGACGGCCGGCAAGAAGCTGCGCTTCCCGGGCGGCTCCGGCACCCCTGACAGCGAGGGCGTCACCCTCACCGGCGCCGGCGCCTCGGGGGGCGTGTTCGTCGCGAGCGAGCGCAACGGCGACGCGTCCGGCACCAGCAGGCTCTCCGTCCTGCGATACGACGTGAGCGGCACGGGCACCACGCTGACCGCCGCGAAGGAGTGGAACCTGACCTCCGCCCTGCCGTCGGTGGGCTCCAACCTCGGGCTCGAAGGCATCACCTGGATCCCCGACGGCTATCTGACCGGCGCCGGGTTCACCGACGAGTCGACCCACGCGGCCTACGACCCGGCCGGGTACGGCGCGCACGGGGGCGGGGTGTTCCTGGTCGGCGTCGAGGGCGGCCAGATCTACGGCTTCGTCCTCCAGGACAGCGGGGCGTTCACCCGGGTGGCCACCCTCGGCAGCGGCATGGCCGGGGTCATGGAGCTGCAGTGGGAGCCGCAGGCCTCCCGGCTCTGGGTGGTGTGCGACGACACCTGCGACGGCCAGCACCGGACGATGCAGGTCGGCGCGGGCGGCACCTTCGTCACCACCGCGGTGTTCAACCGGCCGAGCGGCCTGGCCAACCTGAACAACGAGGGCTTCGCCCTGGCCGGCGCCGGGGAGTGCACCGCCGGCGCCAAGCCCGTCTACTGGGCCGACGACAGCAACACCGGCGGCCACGCGCTGCGCCGGGGCAGCATCAGCTGCTGACCGGGAGGCACCGCCGTGGTCCGGGCCGCTCCGGCCGGGGCCACGGCGCGGCGGTCAGGCCGGCCGGTCCGCCGGAGCGGCGGGGCCGCGGTCCGTCAGAGCGGCACGCCGTGGTCCGCCAGGGCCGAGCGGCGCTCGAAGACCTCGGGCCGCGCGGTGTCCAGGGCGGTGGCGACGGCGCCGAGCAGCACGGCCTGTTCCCCCAGCCCGCTCGGGGCGAGCTTGGGGCGCAGCGGGGTGAGGCGGTGCAGCTCGCGCTCCAGCGGTTCCAGCAGGAGGTCGGCGCTGCCGCCGACGCCGCCGCCGAGCACCACCAGGTCCGGATCGAGCACGGCCGCGAGCACGGCGATCGCGTAGGCGAGCTGTTCGGCCTCGCGCTCGACCGCGCGGGCGGCGAGCGGGTCGCCGGCCCGGGCCGCGTCGAAGACCTGCTTGGCCGTCAGCGGGCCGCGCATGCCGAGGCCCAGTGCGGTGCGGACCACCGCGTCGGCCCCGGCCTCCTGCTCGATCGTCCGGCCCGGCCCGCCGTCGGCTCCGGGGGGCAGCGGCACCAGACCGACCTCGCCGGCCGCGCCGTGCGCGCCGGAGAGCAGTTCGCCGTCCTTGAGGACGCCGACGCCGAGGCCGGTGCCGATCAGCAGGTAGGCGAACATCCGGCTGCCCCGCCCGGCGCCGAGGGTGAACTCGCCGAGGGCGGCGAGGTTGGCGTCGTTGCCGACGGTGACGGCGGTCTCCAGTCCCGCCGCGATCCGGTCGAACAGACCGCGTCTGCCCCAGCCGGGCAGGCTGGTCGCGTACCGCACGCCGCGCCGCTGCTCGTCCCAGACACCCGGGGTGCCGATCACCGCGTGCACGATGTCGCCGGCCGCCAGCCCCGCCTCGGCAGCGGTCTCCCGGGCGGCCGCGACCACGGCGTCGGCCACCGCGTTGGCCGAGCGGCCCTTGTTGGGCACGTCCCGGCGGGCGACGATCCGCCCGGCGAGGTCGGCCACCGCGACCCGCAGCCAGCCCCGGCCGATGTCCACGCCGAGTACGTGGCCGGCCGTCGGGTCCGGCTCGTAGAGCACCGCCGTCCGGCCGCGCTCGGGGACGAACCGGCCCGCCTCGCGGGCCAGTCCGGCCTGCTCCAGCGCGGCCAGGGCGGCGGAGACGGTGGGCTTGGACAGCCCGGTGTCCCGGGCGAGCTGGGCGCGTGAGGAGGGACCGCCGGTGCGCAGCAGTTCGAGCAGCAGCCATTCGTTGTTGCTCCGCAGTCGCTGCCGGTTCCACGGCTGCGCCGGCGTCGCGCCCGGCGGAACGGTGGTCGGCAGGTGGCGGCTCATCGGTTCCTCCGGTCTGGGGCGTGCTCGGCGCCGTCGTCGACGCCTGTGGCCTGCGCTCAGGCCTCGCCCAGTATGACCGGTCGTCAATCCGTCCATCGGCTGGAACCTCTCGGAGGCACGTGCCGCTCCGCACCTCGCTGACCTGGCATGTCCTCAACCAGAGGAGGTGCGGGGGCGGCCCCGGCGGCGGTCAGCCGACCCAGCCACCGGTGAGCTCCTGCACCGCGGAGCCGTCCAGATCGGCGAGCTTGGCGCCGACGAAGGCGCGGGCGGTCTCGGAGGTCTGCATCCGGAACGGCGGCTGCTCGGCGGTCAGCGCCTCCACCACCGACTCGGCGGCCTGCTCCGGGGTCTGCGCCCGGCTGAACGCCGCCCGGGTGCGGGCGGCGTAGGCGTCCAGCGCGGGGGCGTAGGGGCCGGCGGCGGCCAGCAGGGCGGGGATGTCCAGGCCCTGGCTGGCGACGAACTCGCTGGCCACCGCGCCCGGCTCGACGACGGTGACCTTGACGCCGACGGTGGCGGCGACCGGCGCCAGCGCCTCCATGAAGCCCTCGACGGCGAACTTGGCCGCGCAGTAGGCCTCGTTGAAGGGCTGCCCGACCACGCCGCCGACGCTGGTGACGGTGACCACCCGGCCGCCGACGGCCCGCAGGTGCGGCAGCGCGGCGCGGGTGACGTCGACGACACCGAAGAAGTTGACCTCCATCGTGGCCCGGACCGGCTTCAGTCCGTCCTGCTCGACGGTGCCCACGTAGCCGGCCCCGGCGTTGTTGACGACGGCGTCGAGGCGCCCGTGCCGGGCGACCGCACCGGCCACGCAGGCCTCGACCGACCGCGGATCGGTGACGTCCAGCCGGGCCACCTCGATCCGGTCGGCGACGCCCGCCGCCTCGGCGGCGGCGAGCAGCGCGCCGGAGCGGCCGGTGTCCCGCATCGTGGCGACGACGTGGTGCCCGGCGCGGGCGACGGCCACGGCGGCGGCCAGGCCGATGCCGGAGGACGTACCGGTGATCAGGGCGATGCGGGCGGTGGTCATGAGGGTGCTCCCGACGGCTCGGATTTGTGTGCGTGCACACACACCATAGATCCGTGTGTGCGCACACGCAAACGGGTAGGGTGTCGGCATGGCGCGTACCGAACTCACCCTGGGCGAGCTCACCGCCCGCGACCACGCCTTCTACGGGCTCGTCTGGGCCGGCACCACCCTCAGTGCCAAGGTCGACCAGGCCCTCGGCAAGGCCCACGACCTGCCGCTCTCCTGGTTCGAGGTGATGCTCTGGCTGCACGGGCAGGAGGAGCCGGTGGCCGCCTCCGACCTCGGCGCCAAGACGCTGCTCAGCCGGAGCCAGGTCTCCCGGGTGGCCGACTCGCTCCAGGCCCGCGGCCTGGTCGAGCGCGTCCCCTCCCCCGTCGACGCCCGCTCGGTGCGGATCACCCTGACCCCCGAGGGCCGCCGGCTCTTCGCCGCCGCCGACGCCACCCGGCGCGCCGTCCTGGCCGAGGCCTTCGACGACCGGCTCGACGACGCGGACATCGCGGCCCTGGAGGTCGTCTGGGCCAAGCTCAAGCAGCCGCCCGCACCCGGGGCCTGACCGCGCCGCACGCGCCGCCGGCGAGCCGGACGACCTGCTCTCAGCCGCGCCGCACGCGCTCGGCCCGGCCGCACCGCCGCACGGCCGTCGGGCTCACAGCTTGGCGAGCGCCTGGTCCAGGTCGGCCCAGAGGTCCTCGGGATGCTCGATGCCCACGGCGACCCGGACGGTGCCCGGGCCGATGCCGGCCGCCGCCAGTTCCGCGTCGTCGAGCTGGCGGTGCGAGGTGCTGGCCGGGTGCAGGACGAGGGTGTGCACGCCCCCGAGCGAGGGGGCCAGCGAGGCCAGCCGGACCGACTCGGTGAAGGCCCGGGCCGCCTCCCGGCCGCCGGCCAGGTCGAAGGCGAGCACCCCGCCGTGGCCCTCCGGCAGCAGCCGGCGGGCGAGTTCGTGGTCGGGGTGGGCGGGCAGGCCCGGGTAGTGGACGCCGGTGACGGCCGGGTGACCGGCCAGCCGGCCGGCCAGCTCCCGGGCGGTCTCGCAGTGCCGGCGCACCCGCAGGGCCAGGGTCTGCAGGCCGCGCAGCGTCAGCCAGGCGCTGTGTGGGTCGGCCGAGGCGCCCAGTTCGACCGCGTAGTGCCAGACGGTGCGGTGGAGTTCGGGGTCGGCGAAGACGGCGATCCCGGCCAGCACGTCGGAGTGCCCGCCGAGGTACTTGGTGGCCGAGTGGACCACGATGTCGGCGCCGTGCTCGATCGGCCGGCAGAGCAGCGGGGTGGCGAAGGTGTTGTCCACCACGCTGAGCACCCCGGCCTCCCGGGCGACCCCGATCAGCCCGGGCAGGTCGGTGACGCGGGTGGTCGGGTTGGAGATCGTCTCCAGGTGCAGCAGGCGGGTGTGGGGGCGCAGTGCGGCCCGCACCTCCTCCGGGTCGTCGCCCCCGACGTGGGTGACCTCCACGCCCCAGCGCCGGGCGAGGTCGGCGAGCATCGCGAAGGTGCCGCCGTACAGGCTCCGCTGGGCGATCACGTGGTCGCCGGAGCTCAGCAGTGCGAGCAGCACGGTGTTGATCGCGCCCATGCCGGAGGCGGTGGCGATCGCGCCCGCGCCGCCCTCCAGCCCGGCGACCGCCTGCTCCAGCGAGCGGACCGTCGGGTTGCCGTAGCGGTTGTAGAGGAAGGCCTCGTCCGGTCCGGCGAACGCGCGCGTCAGGGCGTCGTTGTCCTCGAACGCGAACAGGTGGCTCTGGTGCAGCGGCACTCCCATCGGGCGGCTGCCGGTCACCTCCGGGACGGGCGGGTGGACGATCCGGCTCTCGGGGCGCAGCGCGCTGTCGAAATCGCTCATACCGCTCATCCTCGGCCGGTCCGCTCCGCCGGGGCCAGGGCCAATCCCGGGCAAGTGGCCTGCCGCGGCCCGGTCCGGGCCCGGGCGGCACCGCCCCGACGGGGCTTCAGAGTCCGCCGACGGGCAGCAGAACCACCCGCGCCGGGTCGAACGGCTCCCAGCGGGCCGGGTGACCGCTCCGGGCCACCCTCAACCGGCACCAGCGCCGTCCGCCCGCGTCCTGCCACCATCCGCTGATCCGCCCGAGGGCCCATCGGTCGTCGTCGAAGTGCACCTCGACCGGCTGGTAGACCCACTCCACCTCGGTGTCCACCGGGCCCGCGCCCCGCTCCGGTGCGTCCCGCTCCGGTCCGTCCGGCCCGGGTTCACCCCGCCCCGGTCCGCCCGGTCCTGTTCCGCGCGGGTCTGTTCCGTCCCGTGCCTCGCGCCTGCCTTCGAGTACGGGCATGCCCCGACCTTCCACCACGGTTGCGCCCTCCCGTTCCGGTGCGGTCGCCGGCTCCCCGACGGGACGGCCGCGCGACCGGGCGTAGTCGCCACCCGAACGACTCTACAGCGCTGTAGAGGATCCGTACCGGAGCCTGCCCGGATCATCCGTGTTCCGCACCGCCCGCCGACCGCACCACCGGCTGTCCGCGCCACCGGCGGGCCGCACCGGTCAGGACGGCTGCAGGGCCCTCGCCAGGTCCTCCGCCTCGCGCAGCTGCGCGACGCCCAGCCGCCGCAGGCCCCGGAGCAGCAGGGCGGCGTCCGCGACGGCGGCGTCAGGCCCGGGCAGCTCCGGCGGCAGCGGCATCCCGAGGAGCGCCGCGAGGTCGCCCACCGGGATGCCCAGCACGAGCGCGAAGTCGGCGACCAGGTCCGGGGTGGGCGCGTCAGCCCCGGAGGAGATCCGCCCGTACGCGTCGGACATCCAGTACCGGCCGGTGAGCAGGTGGAAGATCTTCGTGGTTCCGGTCCACCCGAGGTTCCGGGTGGCGACCATCCGCATCAGCAGGTTCCCGGCGGAGGCCGGGTCCGGCGCCGAGGCGGGCAGCCCCTCGATCCGCCCCGGCCGGTCGGCCGGCGGCAGCGAGGCGACGAAGGAGCGCAGTTCCGCCCGCCGGTCGGCCGGCAGCACCATGCCGAACCGCACCACGCCGACGATCGAGGTGGTGGCCATCCCGCCGGCCGGCGCGAGGTCCGCCGGCAGCGGCAGCGCCGCGATCTCGAACAGGTCGGCGGTGTCCAGGCCGAGGGCGGGCGCGAGTCGGCGCAGCAGCGCCGGATCCGGCGCGGCGCCGTCCAGCACCGCTGCCAGCTCGGCGTCGGTGACGCCGGCCCGGCGGGCCGACTCGGCGGGCTCCGGGCCCCGGTGGTCCAGCAGTCGGGCCAGCAGCGCGGCGAAGCCGGGAAGTTCGGTCATCCCGCCAGCATAGGACGGCCCGGACGCCCGGCGGACCGCTGCCCACCAGGCGCGATGGCAGCTGTCCGGCTCCGGACGGGGGCCGTCGCCGAACCGTCGACCGGGCGGGCCCGGGCTGCCTCGGCCCCGTCCTCGGTCACCCGTTCGGCCGACGTTCCCGGCCGACACGCTGACGGAGCGTCACGTTCGCGGGGCGGCGGGCCCGCTCCGGGCCTAGCGTCGGCGGAGTGCGCGGTCATCCCTCACCGGGCCGCCCGACCTGCACGACCGACCCGCACGACCGACCCGCACGACCGACCGGCCCCGGGGACAGCCGAAGCCCCGACCGCGCCCCGACCTCGCCCTGTCCCCACCTCCTCCCCGTCCCGCATCCCGTGCGAAGGAGCCCCCTTGCCCACCATCACCACCAGCGACGGCACCCGGATCCACTACAAGGACTGGGGCAGCGGCCGCCCCGTCGTCTTCAGCCACGGCTGGCCGCTGAACGCCGACGTGTGGGACGAACAGCTGCGGCTGGTCGCCGGGAACGGCTTCCGTGCGATCGCCCACGACCGGCGCGGCCACGGCCGGTCCGACCAGCCCTGGCACGGCAACGACATGGACACCTACGCCGACGACCTCGCCCAGCTGATCGAGCAGTTGGACCTGCGTGACGCCGTCCTGGTGGGCCATTCGACCGGCGGCGGCGAGGTGGCGCGCTACCTCGGCCGGCACGGGTCGGCCCGGGCCGCCAAGGCCGTCCTGCTCGGCGCCGTCCCGCCGCTGATGCTTCAGGGCCCCGGCAATCCCGAGGGCACGCCCCTCGCCGCCTTCGACGACATCCGGGCCGGGGTCGACGGCAACCGCTCGCAGTTCTACTGGGAGCTCAGCGAGTCCTTCTACGGGTTCGACCGCCCCGACGCGGACCTCGTCGGCGCCGCGGGCATCCGCCGGGCGTTCTGGCTCTGGGGCATGCAGGTCGGCGCGCGCGGCGCGTACGAGTGCGTCCGGCAGTTCTCCGAGACCGACTTCACCGAGGACCTGCGGCGCATCGACATCCCCACGCTGATCGCGCACGGTGACGACGACCAGATCGTCCCGATCGCGGCCGCCGCGCTGAAGGCGGCGGAGCTCGTCCCGAACAACGTCCTCAAGGTCTACCCGGGCGGCTCGCACGGTCTGCACGGGGCGTACCGGACCGCCTTCGAGGCCGACCTCCTGGAGTTCCTCAAGTCCTGAGCGCCCCCGCGCCGCGGCCGTCCCCCCGGACCCCGGGGAGACGGCCGCGGCGCCTCCGGACACCGCCGCTCGTGCCGCTCCCCGCGCTCTCCTCGACACTCGTCCCCGGCCCCCTCCGCACCGCCTCGCGGGGCCCCGACCGGAACCCCGCCGACAGCTAACGCACGGGGGTTCCCGGCTTCGCCCGGACGTGGATGCGTTCGCCCTGGGCGCCGAACAGGCTGAGGAACTCGACCGCGTTCGGCCCGGCGTTGCCGAACGCGTGCGGGGTCCTGGTGTCGAACTCGGCGGCCTCCCCGGCGGTGAGGACGAGGTCCTGCGAGCCGAGCAGCAGGCGCAGCCGCCCGGCGAGCACGTAGACCCACTCGTGGCCCTCGTGCACCCGCGTTTCGAGCTCGGGGCCGGCACCGTGGCCCGGCGGCATGATGTGCTTGTAGGCGTGCAGCCCGCCGAGGTGGCGGGTGAGCGGGATGAAGGTCTGGCCGTAGCGCTTGAACGGGCGGGCGTGGATCCGCGGGTCGCCGGTGGCCGGGGCGCCGACCAGTTCGTCCAGCGGCACCCGGTACTCCCGGGCGAGCGGCAGCAGCAGTTCCAGGGTCGGCTTGCGCTGACCGGACTCCAGGCGGGACAGCGTGCTGAGGGAGATCCCGGTGGCCGCGCTCAGCCCGGCCAGGGTGCTGCCGCGCTCGCGCCGCAGGGCCCGCAGGCGGGGGCCCACCGTGGTCAGGACCGCGGCGAGGTCGTCACCGGCGGCGCCGCCGGGGTCCGCGGTGGGGTCTGCGGTGGGGTGGACGCTGTCGTGGGGGTGGTCGGCCATGGCTCCTATCTGCCGCTCCGGCAAGGGGATTTGTCAAACGGGCATCGGCCGACCGGGTTCCGTCGCCCGCCCCGCCGCCCCGCTCAGTGCCCGCCGCCGAGCATGATCCGGGCTATCAGCTCGCGGCGGCTGGCCACTCCCGCCTTGGCGAACACCGACTTGAGGTGGTCCTGCACGGTGTACGGCTTCATCGTCAACAGCCGTGAGACGTCCCGGGTGTCGCAGCCGCGCACCAGCAGCAGGGCCACCTCCTGCTCGCGCGCGGTCAGCCCGTACGCGGAGAGGTAGAGCGGCATCGCGTCGGCCGGGGTGGCCGCGGTCGCCACCACCGTCACCTCGTCGGCCGCCGAGCCCTGCAGCGACGAGCCGTGCAGCACGTACCAGCGGCCGTCGCGGGACTGGATGCGGATCTTCGCCTGGGGCACCGGCAGCCCGCTCGCCGTCCGCCTGGCCTGCTCGGCGGCCATCGCGAAGGCGGTCGGCAGCCCCAGCGAGGTGCGGGACGGGTCGGCCAGCCGGGCGAGCAGTTCCTCGGCCGGGCCGGAGAGGGCGACCAGCCGGTTCGACGGGCCCAGCACCACGACGGCCGGTCCAGCGTCGGCGTCCGCCCCGCCGCCCGGCGGCAGGTGGCAGGCCCGCAGCGCGTGGCCCAGGTGCCGGGCGGCGGTGTCGGCGAGCTCGCGGTGGCGGCCGAGGAAGTGCCCCCGGTCGGCGGCCCGCATGAACGCGGCGCAGCCCCACATCCCGCCGTGCGCGTCGAAGGTCGCGCGCAGCTCGTCGCCGAACCCGGCCGGGGCGATCTGCTCACGGAAGCGGGCGGCACGCTCGGGGCGGCCCTGGGTCGCCCGGCTGAGCGTCTCGGCCCGGACGCCGCTGCGGCGGATCCTGGGGAAGGTGGCCGGGTCGTCGGCCCACACCTCCAGCCGGACGGCGTTCTCGAAGGAGTCCAGGCTGAGGTCGTCACTCAGGACGGAGTTGACCAGACCGGTCGCCGGGTCGGCGGTGTGCCAGCAGACGGCGTCGTACTCCAGGACGTCGCGCAGCAGTTCGTCGGCCCGCCGGAACACCTGCTCGGCCGTCAGCCCCGCACCGGCCAACTCCCTTACGCCCTCGATCGCCTGCTGCGCCGCGGCCGCGCGTGACCCACGTGATCCCATGGCCCGGAAGCTAGCATGCACACCAAGCACCGGGCGCGCGCCGATCGGCGGGGTGCCGGATCCCCCGCAGGGATGGCACCGGCCCGGTCCCCTACACCGGAGTCCCGGACCCGTACGCCCGGAGTGCCGGCCCCGTACGCCGGAACGGCCGACCCCGTACGCCCGGCGTCCCGACCCCGTACGCCCAGGGTCGGGTCCCCGTACGCCCGGGGGTCCCCGTCCCGCTCCCCCGCTACAGCCAGTCGCGCCGCTTGAAGATGAAGTAGAGGCTCACGCAGACCAGCGCCATCAGGCCGATCGCGAACGGATAGCCGAAGGCCCACTTGAGCTCGGGCATCTTCTCGAAGTTCATGCCGTAGACGGTCCCGATCAGGGTCGGCGCGAACAGGATGGCGGCCCAGGAGGAGATCTTCTTGATCTCGTCGTTCTGCATGTGCCCGGCCTCGGCCAGCTGCTTCATCTCCTCGTTCTGCCGCTGCGACACCAGGGTCGCGTTGACGGTGAGGATGTTCTGCAGCATCTGCCGGAAGCCGTCCACCCGCTCGGCGGCGTAGGTGGCGTGGTCGGCGACGTCCCGCAGGTACCGCTGGAGCTCGTCGTCGGTGCCGTACTTGCCGAAGCCCGCCTCCAGGCTCTTCATGATCTCCAGCAGCGGCCGGGTGGCCCGCTGGAGCTCGATCACCTCGCGGGAGAGTTCGTAGATGCGCCGGGAGACCTGCGGGTCGCCGCCGAACACCTCGGTCTCGATCTCGTCGATGTCGTGCTGGAGACCGGCGATCACCGGCGCGTAGCCGTCGACCACCGCGTCCAGCACCGCGTACAGCACGGCCTCGGGGCCGAGGGCGAGCAGCTCCGGGTCGTCCTCCAGCCGGCGGCGCACCGCGGAGAGGTCGGGCGCCTGCGAGTGGCGCACGGTGAGGACGAAGTCGGGGCCGACGAAGAGGTGGACCTCGCCGAAGTCGACCTCCTCCACATCGTCCAGGTAGCGGGCGGCGCGCAGCACGACGAACAGCGTGTCGCCGTAGCGCTCCAGCTTCGGCCGCTGGTGGGCGACGATGGCGTCCTCGACCGCGAGCTCGTGCAGGTTGAACCGCTCGGCGGCCTCCAGCAGCTGTGCCTCGGCGGGCCGGAACAGCCCGATCCAGGCCATCGTGCCGGGCTTGGCGGGCAGTTGGCGGTAGATGTCGGCGAGGCTGGCGGGCGGCTCGACCCGGCGGCCGTCGCGGTAGACGGCGGCCTCCACGACGGAGCGTTCCAGCGCCACGGGCTCGACCGGCTGGTCGGGCCGGGGGTCCATCGAGTGCTCGGGCGCCGGCTGGACCTCGCCGCCGGGGGCGGTGTTGTCGGAGCGGGAGAACGGACGCTTGCTCGCGCGCACGGCGCGCACACGCCAGTCGGACATGGCGGGGTACCTCCACGGTTCGGTGTCCGCCGCGCTTCCTGGACGTCGGTCGCGGGAAGCCGGGGCGGGTGGGGAGGCGCCCGGCCGGCCTCCACCGCGCACGGCGCCCGGCCGCGCGGTGGCCCGTCGTCAGCGACGGGCGGTGCGGCGGCGGGGAGCGGGAGCGGTACGGGAGGAGGGGTGCCGGGGGCCAGGAGAAGAGGGGGCGGTGCCGGGGCAGGGCCGACTTCGGCCCGGACTACTGGGATCCACAGCTCTCACCTCCTCGCCGTCGGGGCGCCCGTACCCCGGGTCGCCGTTACCGGGCCATCAGGGAGCGAGCCACGCCGTACGGCCGAGGGCACGGCTGCCCTGCGGGAACGGGTGGGCACCCCTGATCTCGTCAGAGCTTTGGCACGCCACGGCGTAGCACCCGGGGGTGCAGCCACTTGGGGTCACCCCTTAGGCCGGGGAGACCTGTCCTGAACCTGGGCGTCTCTCGACGTCGTGGGGTCAGTGGCCTGTGTCCGTGGCGACGCCTCACCGAACGAGGTGCCTGCACAACTGTCCCGAGTCTAGTACCCGCGCGCCCGTGCCTCCGACCAGGGCCCCGCCCGCAGTGGCGCCCCGGCCCCGGCTAGAGGTGCGCGGCCACGTACGGGACGGCGGTCGACTCCAGGCCGCCGACGGTGCCGAACTGCGGGTGGACGTTCACCTCGAAGACTACGCCGCCGCTCTCGGCCGCGAGGTCGACGCCGGCCAGCGGGAGGCCGAGCGACTTGGTCGCGGCGATCGCCAACTCGGCTAGGCCGGCCGGCAGTTCACTTTCCGGCAGGACGGCGGAGAGGGCCCCCCGGCTCTCGTTGCAGGGTGCGTCCGGGTCCGGCTGGACGTGCTCGACGGCGCGCACCACGCGTCCGTCGAGGACCACCACCCGGTACTGGTGGCGCCGGCCGTCCGCGGTGAAGTTCCGGGCGTCGCGGGCGATCAGCCAGTCGGCCCCCGCCTCGGCGTAGTAGCGGGCGGCGGCGGCGAGTTGGGCAGCGGTGGTGAGGTGGAAGACGTCGTTGCCGCCCATCCCGACGGTCGGCCGGGCCCAGACGTCGTCGCCGAGCCGGTCGAAGGCCTCGGCGACGGCCCCCGGGGCGGGCCGGGAGAACGCGACGGTGGGCATGTGCGCGATGCCGTCCCGGGTGAACCGTTCGACGGTGCGGTCCTTCTCGGTGGCCACCCGCCAGGCGTCGACGTCGGTGCCGAGCGAGCGGGCGCCGTGGGCGCCGAGCAGGCGCTGGCACTGCTCGAAGTCGCGGCGCCGGTGCGGCGGGATCTCGTAGACGATCACCGCCCCGGCCGTCACGGCGACGCCCTCGCCGGGCACCTCCAGCCGGAGGCCGCCGCCCGCGCCGGAAGCACCGGAACCGGAGCCGGAACCGGAGATCCGGCCGGTGCCGCCGGTCATGAAGTGCCGGGCGTCGAGGAGGACGGGTGCCCGGCCGGTGAGTTCCCGCACGGCGGTCGACAGGATCTCCCGGCTGCCCTCGGTCGAGCTGTGATCGGTCATCAGAACGAGCTCGCTTCGGACCATGCCGCCATGGAACAGCCGCCCGGCCCGCGGCGACAAGGGTGCCTCTTGCGCCGCTCCGGCCCCGGATGGCCGAAACCGCCCCTGCCGGACCGTCGGGCCGGCAGGGCCGGCAGGGCCGGCAGGGGCGGCAGGGCCGGCAGGGGCGGTCGCCGGTCGCGCCGGCTCGACGGCGGCTCCGGAAAGCCCGCAGCCCGCCCCGGTCGCGTCCGGGGCGGGCTGTCTCACGGGTGCGGGCGGCGGGCGCGCGTCCCGCCCGCCGCTACGGCCGCGCGGGGGCCGGGCGGACCAGCTCCTTGAGGACGTCCTCCATGGTGACCAGGCCGGAGGCGGTGCCGTCGGCGGCGATCGCGGCGGCCAGGTGGGTGCCGGAGCGGCGCATGGCGGTCAGCACGTCGTCCAGCGGGGTGGACTCGGGGACGCGCGCGATCGGGCGCAGCGCGCGGGCCGGGAACGGCCGGTCGCGGGCGCCGTCCTGCTCCAGGGCGTCCTTGATGTGCAGGTAGCCGAGCACCGTCCGGTCCGCGTCCAGCACCGGGAAGCGGGAGAACCCCGTCCGGGCGGCGAGCCGCTCCAGCTCGACCGGCGTGGTGCCGGGGCCGGCGAAGACGATCTCCTCGCGCGGGGTGACCACCTCGGAGACCGGGCGCGAGCCCAGCTCCAGGGCGTCCCGCAGCAGCTCGGTGTCGCGGTCGCTGAGCAGTTCGGCGTCGGAGGAGTCCTTGACCATGCGGGCCAGCTCCTCCTCGGTGAACACCGAGGCGACCTCGTCCTTGGGCTCGACCTTCAGCAGGCGCAGGATCCGGTTGGCGAAGGCGTTGATGGAGAAGGCGATCGGCCGTACCGCGCGGGTCACCGCGACCAGCGGCGGCACCAGCAGGTAGGCGGCCTTCTCCGGCGCGGCCAGGGCGATGTTCTTGGGGATCATCTCGCCGAGCAGCATGTGGAGGTAGGTCGCCACGGTCAGCGCGACGACGAAGGCGATCGAGTGGATCAGGGCGTCCGGCACGCCGACGCTGTGCAGCGGGGGCTCCAGCAGGTGGGCGATCGCGGGTTCCGCGACCGCGCCGAGCACCAGCGAGGAGACGGTGATGCCGAGCTGGGCGGTGGCCAGCATCGCGGAGACGTGCTCCAGACCCCAGATCACCGTGCGGGCGCGCCGGTCGCCGGCTTCCGCGCGCGGCTCGATCTGGCTGCGCCGCACCGAGATGAGGGCGAACTCGCCGCCGACGAAGAAGGCGTTGGTCACCAGCGTGAGCAGCCCGATGACGAGCTGGATCGCGGTCATCGGTTCTCCTCCGGGCGGTGTCCGGTGCCGTCGGCGGCGCCGGTGTCCGGGTCGGCGTCGGGTGCCGGGCCGCTGATCCGGACGCGTTCGGCGACGTGGTGCGCGACGGCCGTGACGTGCAGGGTCCAGCCGTGGGTCTCGACGACGTCGCCGGGCACGGGGATCCGGCCGAGGCGGTCGGCGATCAGTCCGGCGAGGGTCTCGTACGGCCCCTCGGTGTCGGGCAGTCCGACGGTGTCGAGCTGGTCGGTGCGGGTGATGCCGTCGGCGTCCCAGCGGTGGCGGCCGTCCTGGCCCTCGCCGAGGTCGATGAGGTCGGGCAGTTCGGCCGGGTCGTGCTCGTCGACGACCTCGCCGACGACCTCCTCGACGATGTCCTCCAGGGTGGCGATGCCGGCGGTGCCGCCGTACTCGTCGATCACCACCGCCATGGTCTCCTCGCCGCGGAGCAGGTCCAGCAGGCGGTCGACGGTGAGCGTCTCGGGCACCAGCAGCGGCTCGGTCACCAGGTTCGCCACCGGGTGCAGGTGGCGCCGGTCGGCGGGGACGGTGAGCGCGTCCTTGATGTGGACGGCGCCGACGACCTGGTCGAGGTTGCCGCGGTAGACCGGGAACCGGGACAGCCCGGTGGCCCGGGTGAGGTTGGCGACGTCGGCCGCCGTGGCGTGCTCCTCCAGGGCCCGGACGTCGACCCGGGGGGTCATCACGTTCTCCGCCGTCAGCTCGCGCAGGTTGAGCGAGCGGACGAAGAGTTCGGCGGTGTCGGGCTCTATCGCGCCGGCCCGGGCGGAGTGCCGGGCGAGGGCGACCAGCTCCTGCGGCGTCCGGGCGGAGGCGAGGTGCTCGGCGGGCTCCAGGCCCAGGCGCCGCACCACCCGGTTCGCGGTGTTGTTGAGGTGCCCGATCAGCGGCGAGAAGGCGGCCGAGAAGTAGTACTGCGGCCCGGCCACCACCTTCGCGACGGCGAGCGGGCGCGAGATGGCCCAGTTCTTGGGCACGAGCTCGCCGGCGACCATCAGCACGACGGTGGAGAGCAGGACCCCGAGCAGGATCCCGACGGTGTTGACCGCGCCGCTCGGCAGGCCCAGGGCCTCCAGCGGTGCGCGCAGCAGCCCCGCCACGGCCGGCTGGGCGACCATGCCGATCACCAGGCTGGTGATGGTGATGCCCAGCTGGGCGCCGGAGAGCTGGAAGGTGAGGCGCCGGGCCGCCTTCAGCGCGACGGGGGCGCCGCGCTCGCCGGCGTCGGCGGCGCGTTCGAGGGCGCCCCGCTCGACGGTGGTCAGGGAGAACTCCGCGGCGACGAAGACCGCGCAGGCGGCGGTGAGCACCAGGGCGAGGAGCAGCAGCAGGACGTCGGTCACCGTGCCACCCCCGCCCCGTTGGTCGAACACGTCTTGACGGGAACAGCACGGTGAGAACTGGGAGGTTCGTCCATCGCGGGGTCCGCGACTCCTTCACTGCGACGAGGGTGGCCGGTCGGCGGGCGGCCCGGTCCGGGGGGAACGGGTCACCAGCTCTACAGGAGTGTAAAGGGTTGGCAAATCAGAGTGCCGTAAGGGCCGCCACCTGTGTGGTCGCCGCCGCTTCGGGCCAACCCTGCCGTCGCCGCGGCCGTCACCGCCGCCGGCACGGCCCTCGCCACCGAAACATGTGCACAGGTACGCACATGTTGGCTACGATGGTGGGCGTACCCGCACGACGCCGACCGGGGACGGGACCACCGCATGCCGGCCATCCTGCGCAACCGCACCTACCGCCACCTGTTCACGGCCCAGCTCGTCGCCCTGGTCGGCACCGGTCTGGCCACCGTGGCGCTGAGCCTGCTGGCCTACGACCTCGCCGGCGACCACGCCTCGGCCGTCCTCGGCACCGCGCTGGCGATCAAGATGGTGGCGTACGTCACCATCGCCCCGCTCGCCGGCGCGCTGGCGGACCGGATCCCGCGCCGGGCCCTGATGGTGGCCATGGACCTCACCCGGGCCGCCGTCGCGCTCACCCTGCCGTTCGTCACCCAGGTCTGGCAGGTCTACGCCCTGATCTTCCTCCTCCAGGCCGCCTCCGCCGCGTTCACGCCGACCTTCCAGGCCACCCTGCCGGAGGTGCTGCCCGCCGAGCGCGACTACACCCGGGCCCTGTCGCTGTCCCGGCTGGCCTACGACCTGGAGAGCCTGTTCAGCCCGGCCCTCGCCGCCGGGCTGCTGGCCCTGCTCTCCAGCGGCTGGCTGTTCGCGGGCACCGCCGCCGGCTTCCTCGCCTCGGCGGCCCTGGTGGTCTCCGCCGTCCTGCCCAAACCGGCGCCCGTCGAGCGCGCCGGCGGCGTCTACGCCAAGGCCGCCTTCGGCACCCGGCTGTTCTGGGCCACTCCCCGACTGCGGGCCCTGCTCGCCCTGGACCTCGGCGTCGCCGCCGCGGGCGCCATCGTCTTCGTCAACACCGTCGTCCTGGTCCGCGAGCACTTCCACCGGCCGGCCGGCGCCCTCTCGCTCGCGCTCGGCGCGTACGGCGCGGGCTCCATCCTGGCCGCGCTGCTGCTGCCGCGCGTGCTCGGGCGGATCGGCGACCGGGCGGTGATGCTGCCGGCCGCCTTCGCCCTGCCGGTGGTCCTGGCGGGCGTCGCCGCCGTCACCGCCACCGCCCCGAGCGCGTGGTCCTGGGGCGCCGTGCTGACCGCCTGGGCGGCGATCGGCGCGGCCTGCTCGGCGGTCCTCACCCCCGGCGGCCGGGTGCTGCGCCGCTCCGCGGCCGACGCCGACCTGCCGGCCGCCTTCGCCGCGCAGTTCTCGCTCTCCCACTCCTGCTGGCTGCTGACCTACCCGCTGGCCGGCTGGCTGGCCGCCGGAGCGGGGCTCCCGGCCACCGCCGCCGCCCTCGGCGCCGTCGCGCTCGCCTCGGCGGCCGCCGCCACCGCCCTCTGGCCCGCCCGGGAGGCCGCCGAGCTGGACCACGTCCACGCCGACCTGCCGCCGGACCACCCCCACCTCGGCGACGCCCACCCGGCCGCCGGCGGCTGGCGGCACGGGCACCGCTTCGTCATCGACCAGTACCACCGCCGGTGGCCGGCGCACGGCGACGTCCGCCCCGGCTGACGGCCGGGCACCCCGGGACGTCAGGGGCACCCCCGGCCGCACGGCTCAGCCGAAGAAACCGAGCGCCCCCAGCGCGCAGACCCCGCCGAGGCCCATGAACACCGGCGTGAGCACCTTGAGCTCGACCCAGCTGCCCGCCCGGAACCGCATGCCCTTCGGCGGCCCCACCGGGTACCAGCGCTTGCGCCCGATCGGGATCGGCCAGAACACCGGGCAGCCCGAGACCGTCAGCGCGTCCCCGAGGCAGTGCACCAGCGAGCCGAGCGCGATCGGCAGGCCGATCCACAGGTACTGCTGCCCGGGCTGGTCGAACAGCCACTGCGAGCCGTTCCCCGGCTTGTCCAGGACGTCCGCCAGGACCCAGGCGCTGGTCGCCCCGAGCAGCCAGACCAGCACGTCGCTGGAGACCCGGGCGTGGCGCCACAGCAGCCCCTCGATCGCCAGCACCATGTGCACGAAGAGCACCGCCAGCACGCCCCAGCGGCCGCCGTAGACCGCCACCGCGGCCGCGCCGGCGCCGCACAGCACCGCCCACAGCCAGGTGTGGGTCAGCGTCCGGTGCCCGCCCGAGCGGCGCGGGTCGCCCTTCTTCCGGGTCGACCGGTAGGCCGCGTACGAGAGCTTGTCGATCACCTCGCAGAGCGTCCGGGACACCGGCCCGAACGCCCGGGATATCGTCGCCGCCTTGTGGTCCAGATCCGGCGCCAGCGCGGCCCCCGCACAGATCAGCGTTCCCGCCAGCAGCACCGGCCAGGGCATCGGCTCGCCCAGCCCCGCGGCGATCGCCCCCGCCCCCAGCCACGCTGCCGCACCCGACAGCGCATGCGCCGGTCCCATCATGAGCTGGCTCCCGCCCTCGTTCCCAAAGCGCCCTCCACGAGGACGTGACGGGGCAGCAGCCTAGCCGTCCAAGATCCACTCCCGTCGCCGGGTCGAACCCGACCGCCCCCGTCGGCAGTGCGCCGCCGAGGGCGCTGTCAAGCACCGCGCCCGCGACACGCCGCCCGGGCGGGACCGGCCGCCGCGATCGCGAGTCCGGGCCCGGGACCCGCTAGCCTGGACGGCTTACGCCCCCGGACCGCCAGCCCCACCGGCCCCGTGCACCGCGCCCCGCCCGCACCCGCCGGAGCCCCACCCGTACCACCTCGCGCCCCGCAGCGAAGCGCACCGCACGCACCGAAGCGCGCAGCACCGCGCCGCACCGACAAGGAGCCCACCGCCGTGTCCGACACGTTCGCACACCTGCACGTCCACACCGAGTACTCGATGCTGGACGGAGCGGCGAAGAACGGGAAGCTCTTCGCGGAGGCCGAGCGGCAGGGCATGCCGGCCATCGCGATGAGCGACCACGGCAACATGTTCGGCGCGTACGAGTTCTTCCACGCCGCCGCCAAGACCGGCGTGAAGCCGATCATCGGCATCGAGGCCTACGTCGCCCCGGCCTCGCGCTTCCTGAAGAAGCAGGTGTTCTGGTCCCCCGGCGGCCAGCGCCCGGCGAGCTCCGACGGCGAGGGCGGCAAGGACGTCTCGGGCGGCGGCCGCTACACCCACATGACCATGTGGGCGCAGAACGCGACCGGTCTGCGGAACCTCTTCAAGCTCTCCTCGCTCGCGTCGATGGAGGGCTACTACATGAAGCCCCGCATGGACCGCGAGCTGATCGCGGCCAACGCGACCGGCATCATCGCCACCACCGGCTGCCCCTCGGGCGAGGTGCAGACCCGGCTGCGGCTCGGGCAGTACGACGAGGCGGTCAAGGCGGCCGGCGCCTACCAGGACATCTTCGGCAAGGAGAACTACTTCCTGGAGCTGATGGACCACGGCCTGTCCATCGAGCAGGACGTCCGCCAGGACCTGCTGCGCCTGGCCAAGCAGCTGAACATCCCGCTGCTGGCGACCAACGACTCGCACTACGTCACCGCCGACCAGGCGGACGCGCACGACAGCCTGCTCTGCGTCGGCGTGGGCAAGAACAAGGACGACCCGAACCGGTTCAAGTTCCAGGGCACCGGCTACTACATCAAGACCGCCGACGAGATGCGCGAGCTGTTCCGCGAGCTCCCGGAGGCCTGCGACAACACGCTGGCGATCGCCGAGCGGGTCGAGTCGTACGAGGACGTCTTCACCTACGTCGACCGGATGCCGCAGTTCGACGTCCCCGAGGGCGAGACCCAGGCGTCGTTCCTGCGCAAGAAGATCGACGCCGGGCTGAAGGTCCGCTACGGCGACAACCCGAGCCAGGAGGTCCTGGACCGGATCGAGCTGGAGATGGGCGTCATCTCCCCGATGGGGTTCGACGCCTACTTCCTCGTGGTCGCCGACATCTGCCAGTACGCCCGCGACAACGGCATCCCGGTCGGCCCGGGCCGAGGCTCGGCGGCCGGCTCGATGGTCTCCTACCTCACCCGGATCACCGAGCTGGACCCGCTGGAGCACGACCTGCTGTTCGAGCGGTTCCTGAACCCCGAGCGCATCAACCCCCCGGACGTCGACATCGACTTCGACGACCGCCAGCGCGACCAGATGGTGCGCTACGTCACCGAGAAGTACGGCTCCGCCTACACCGCGCAGGTCAACACCTTCGGCACGATCAAGGCCAAGGCCGCCGTCAAGGACGCCAACCGCATCCTCGGCTACCCGTTCGCGATGGGCGACCGGATCACCAAGGCGATGCCGCCGGACGTCATGGGCAAGGGCGTCCCGCTCGCGGACCTCTTCAACGAGAAGCACCCGCGGTACAACGAGGGCACCGAGATCCGCTCGCTGTACGCGAACGAGCCCGACGTCAAGAAGATCATCGACACCGGCCTGGGCATCGAGGGCCTGATCCGCGGCACCGGTGTGCACGCCGCCGCCGTCATCCTCTCCTCGACCCCGCTGCTCGACCTGATCCCGCTGCACATGCGGGACAAGGACGGCGTGATCATCACCGGCTTCGACTACCCGTCGTGCGAAGCCATGGGCCTGATCAAGATGGACTTCCTGGGTCTGCGGAACCTGGGCATCATCGATCACTGCATCAAGATCGTCAAGGCCAACCGGGGCATCGACGTCGACATCGAGAAGATCGCGCTCGACGACCCCACCACCTACCAACTGCTCGCCCGCGGCGACACCCTGGGCGTGTTCCAGCTCGACGGCGGCCCCATGCGCGCCCTGCTCAAGCTGATGAAGCCCACCGAGTTCGCCGACATCTCCGCCGTCTCGGCGCTGTACCGGCCGGGCCCGATGGGCATGAACTCGCACACCAACTACGCGCTGCGCAAGAACGGCCAGCAGGAGATCATCCCGATCCATCCCGAGCTGGAGGCCCCGCTCAGCGAGGTCCTCGGCCCCACCTACGGTCTGATCGTCTACCAGGAGCAGGTGCAGCGAGCCGCGCAGGTGCTGGCCGGCTACAGCCTCGGCCAGGCCGACCTGCTCCGCCGCGCGATGGGCAAGAAGAAGAAGGAGGTGCTGGAGAAGGAGTTCGTCCCCTTCCACGCGGGCTGCAAGGAGCGCGGCTACTCCGACGAGGCCATCCAGGCGGTCTGGGACGTGCTGGTCCCGTTCGCCGGCTACGCCTTCAACAAATCGCACTCCGCCGCCTACGGCCTGGTCTCGTACCAGACGGCCTACCTCAAGGCCAACTACCCCGCCGAGTACATGGCGGCGCTGCTCACCTCGGTGGCGGACGACAAGGACAAGATGGCGGTCTACCTCGCCGAGTGCCGCCAGATGGGCATCAAGATCCTGTCCCCCGACGTCAACGAGTCCGTGGTCGACTTCACCGCCGTCGGCAGCGACGTCCGGTTCGGCCTGAAGGCCGTCCGCAACGTCGGCGTGCCGGTCATCGAGTCCCTGGTCAAGACCCGCAAGGAGAAGGGCAAGTACGCCTCCTTCGCGGACTTCCTGGACAAGGTCGAGCTGGTGGTCTGCAACAAGCGCACCGTCGACTCCCTGATCAAGGCGGGCGCCTTCGACTCGCTCAGCCACACCCGCCTGTCGCTCAGCACCGTCCACGAGAGCGCGATCGACGCCGTCACCGGCCTGAAGAAGCAGCAGGCGATCGGCCAGGACGACCTGTTCGGCGCCCTGGACACCGGGGACGGCGGCGCACCGGCCATCGGGCTGGACTTCGAACTGACCGACCGGGAGTGGCCGCGCCGGCAACTGCTCAGCCTGGAGCGGGAGATGCTGGGCCTGTACGTCTCCAGCCACCCGCTGGACGGCGCCGAGCACATCCTCTCCCGCAACCGCGACACCTCCATCGCCGAACTCCTCGGCTCCGGCCGCACCGAGGGCGAGGTGCGCCTCGCCGGCCTGATCACCGCCGTCGACCGGCGGATCAACAAGGCGGGCAACGCGTGGGCCATCATCACCCTCGCCGACCGCGACGGCTCGGTCGAGGTGCTCTTCTTCCCCGCCACCTACAACCTGATGGCCGATCAGATGGTCGAGGACAACGTCATCTCGGCCCGGGGCCGGCTCAATGAGCGCGACGGCTCGCTGAGCATCTTCGGCCAGGAGATCACCACCCTCGACGTCTCCTCCGCCGAACTCGGCACCAAGCCGCCGGTGCAGATCACCGCGCCGCTCGGCAAGATCACCCCGACCGTGGTGGGCGAGCTGAAGCTCGCCCTCCAGGCCCACCCCGGCGACGTCCCGGTCCGGCTGCTGACCACCAACTGGGACAAGGACACCCTCTACGAACTCGGCTTCCTGGTGAATCCCGACAACGGCCTCGCCTCGGACATCAAGACCCTGCTCGGCACCAACTCCTGGGCGGGCACCCTGTAGCGGGCCGCGTTCAGCTCTCCGGCCGGGCCGGCGCCCCGGCCCGCCGGCCCAGTGCGCGCAGCACCTGGACCGGCAGGCCGGGGTTCCCGGCCGCGACCGCCGCGGTGTCGGGCTCGCGCAGCAGGGCGACCAGGACGGCGGCGGGCAGCCGGGGATTGCGTGCGGCGGCATGTCGGACCCCCGGCCCCAGGTCGTCGAGCAGCCGGACCGCCGACGCCACGGAGAGCCGCGGGTCCGACGCGACCCGGCACCGCACCTCCTCGGCGGAGTCCCAGCCGAGCCGCTCGACCAGCTCGGCCGTCGACTCTCCGGCCGCGAGGTCACAGCGGTTTGCGGGCCTCGATGAGGAAGCGTGCGGAGTAGGCGACGAACGAACCCTCGGCGCGGATCTGCCGGTCCAGGTCGTGGAGCCGGTCGCGATGGGCGGCGACCGTGAAGCCGGGCACCATCCAGATCACCTTCCGGAGGAAGTACACGACCGCGCCGATGTCGAAGAACTCCATCCGCAGCCGCTCGGACCGCAGGTCCGTCACCTCCAGCCCGGCGGCCCGGGCGTCGGCGCTCTCGGTGTCGGGGTGCCGCGCCAGGCGGGCCTCCGGCTGCGGGCCGAGGAAGTACTCGACCAGCTCGAACACCGAGGCCGGGCCGACGTGCTGCGCGAAGTACGTACCACCGGGCCGCAGCACGCGGGCGATCTCCGCCCACCAGACCGTCGCCGGGTGACGGCTGGTCACCAGGTCGAACGCCCCGTCGGCGAAGGGCAGCGGGGGTTCGTCCGGGTCCGCGACGACGATCGCTCCCAGCGGGTGCAGCAGCCCGGTCGCCCGAGCCACGTTGGGCGGCCACGACTCGGTGGCGACCATCGCGGGCGGCAGGGGACCGGCGCCGGCCAGCACCTCGCCGCCGCCCGTCTGGATGTCCAGCGCCGCCGAGGCCGCCGCCAGCCGCTCCCCCAGCAGGCGTTGGTAGCCCCAGGAGGGGCGCTGCTCGGTGGCCCGCCCGTCCAGCCAGGAGAAGTCCCAGCCATCGACGGACACGGCCTCGGCCTCGGCAATCAGTTCTTCGAACGTACGCGACATAACCGCATCATCGCGGCCCCCGGCAGGCCCGGCCAACCGGATTTCCGCAGGCGGGGCCGCTGCCGAGCGGAGCACCGGCCGTCCCGGCGCGGCCCAGCGGCCTCCTCGTCGAAGGGGCCGGCGGAGGAATCGGCGACACAGGAGCCGCGCCGCCCCGAGAGCGTCGGCGGTCGCGGAGCCGGGATCGCCGCCCAGGCGCGGCAGGGTGCCCGGGGCGGACGCGCGGGGCCGGGACGGGGAGTCACCCGGTGTCCCGGCGGCCGACGGAGTGCGTGGCGGTGATCCACCTGCGCCGGGCGGGCCGGGTCGCGGGGCTTCGGCCAGTCGCGGGGGCCAGCGGGTGGGGGCGCCGGGGGGTGCGCCGGTCCTGGTCGCCGGAGAGGCCCCTCCGGTGGTCGGGGGGCTGGAGGGGGCCGCACAGGTCCGCGCGGCTGGTCACCGGGCGGGGCGACGTCCCCGCGGTCGGGTGCTGCGGCCCGGCGGTCGGACCGATTCCTCGGTGGCGGTCCCGGGGCCGACCGGCCCGCTCGGGTCGTCCGGTCGACGCAGAGGCCGGTCGACGCAGAGGCCGGCCGACGCGGTGGTGCGCCGCGGCTCCCCGTCAGGCGGCGGCGTTGCGGGCGGCGGTGGCCCAGGCGGCCGTGACGGCGCGGTGGGCGGTGGCGGTCGCGGTGGCGAGGTCGTCGTCCAGGCGCAGTGGGGCGCCGAGGTGGACGTGCAGGGCCGGGCGGCGCGCCGGGGCGGTGGTGAGGCCGGCGAGCTGCTTGACCGCGCCGCCGGAGCTCAGGCGGCGGGCTCCCGCCTGGCCGAGCGGGACCACCGGTGCGCCGGTGGCCCCCGCTAGCCGGGCGAGGCCGCTGCGGAACGGGCCGGGCGCCAGCTCGCCGGAGTCGGAACGGCGCGGCAGGCCGCCCTCGCCGTAGATGAGGACCAGGTGTCCGGCAGCGAGGGCGTCGGCGGCCCGGTCCAGGGCGTCGGCGGCGTGCTCGGTGCCGCGGTGGACGGGGATGTGCCCCTCGTGGCGCAGCAGCCGCCCCAGCAGCGGGACCCGCCAGAGGCCGGCCGTCGCGAGCACCACCGGTCGCGCGCCGAGGCGGTGCAGGGCGGCGAACACGATCGCGGGGTCGGCGAGCGAGGTGTGGTTGGCGGCGACGATGCTCCCGGGTGCGAGCACGGCCTCGGGGTCGGCGCTCACCCGCAGGGAGCCGAAGGCGGGGACGAGGAGGGCGGCGGTTCGGCTGAGCATGGCTGGTGGGTCCTCCGGTGGGCGGGTGAGCTGCCACCAGTGTTCGCCGTTTCGGCCCGGCACGCCTGAGTACCCGTACTCAATGCCGCGCAGATCTGCGGGAGCCCGACTAGGCTCGCCGGATGAGGCGACTCGACGCAGTGGACCGGGCTTTGTTCGACCGAGTGGCGCTGGCGCGCCTGCGCCATGCCCAGCCGTGGCTACGGCGCTTGAGCCGGGCGGCGGACCACGGGGTGCTCTGGATGGGCACGGCCGCCGTGCTGGGGGCGGTCGGCGGCCGGGCCGGGCGGCGGGCGGCGCTGCGCGGGGTCGGGTCGCTGGCGATGGCCTCGGCCGTGGCCAACATCGCCGCCAAGCAGCTGACCCGCCGTCCTCGCCCGGTGCTGGACCAGGTGCCGGTGGTGCGGCAGTTGCTGCGGCAGCCGGTGACGAGTTCGTTCCCGTCCGGCCACTCGGCCTCGGCCGCCGCGTTCGCGACGGCCGTGGCGATCGAGGCGCCGCTGCTGGGCGTCGTGGTGGCGCCGGTGGCGGCCGCGGTCGGGGCGTCCCGGATCTACACCGGCGCGCACTACCCCGGTGACGTGCTGGCCGGGTTCGCGCTGGGTTCGGGGCTGGCGGCCCTGACGCTTCGCTGGTGGCCCCGGACGAACGACCGGCCGCCGCTCGCCGGCCCGCCGCCCCGGCCGGCGCCGGCGCTGACCGAGGGGGCCGGGCTCTCGGTGGTGGTCAACAGCGGTTCGGGGAGCGGGGCGTTGCTCGCCGACGGCCCGGAGGACACCGCGGCCGTCCTGCACACGCTGCTGCCGCGCGCGCAGGTGCGGGTCTGCGGACCGGACGACGACCTGCCCGCCCTGCTCGCCGAGGCGGCCGACCGGGCGGCGGCGGACGGCGGCGCGCTCGGGGTCTGCGGCGGCGACGGCAGTGTCAACCTGGCCGCCTCCCTGGCGGTCGAGCGCGACCTGCCGCTGGCCGTCTTCCCCGGTGGCACGCTCAACCACTTCGCGCTGGACCTCGGGATCGAGTCACTGGAGGCGACGGCGGGCGCCGTGGAGGCCGGCTCCGCCTGCGGCGTCGACCTGGGCCTGGCCGTCGACGGCACCGAGCGGCGGATCTTCCTGAACACCTTCAGTCTCGGTGTGTATCCCGAACTGGTCCGGCTCCGCGAGTCGTTGGAGGGCCGGCTGGGCAAGTGGCCGGCCCTGGCGGTGGCCGTCGCCCGGGCGCTGGGGAGCGCCGAACCGGTCACCGTCGAGGCCGGCGGACGCAGCCGGCGGCTCTGGCTGCTGTTCGCGGGCAACGGCGCCTACGACCCGCCGGGCTTCGCCCCCACCCGGCGGACCGGCCTGGCCGACGGCCTGCTGGACATCCGCGTGGTGGACGGCGGCAGCCCGTTCGCCCGGACCAGGCTGGCGGCGGCCTTCCTGTCCGGCACGCTGTCGCGTTCGCGGGTCTACCACTCGGCCCGGCTGACCGGCCTGGGCCTCGACTCGCTCGGCGACGCCGACCGGATCGCGGTGGACGGCGAGAGCCTGCCGGCGGCCGGTGCCCTGCGGCTGGGCAAGGCGCCGAACGCCCTGACGGTGTACCGCCCCGAGCCCTCGTAGCGCGCGGGGCCGTGGGGGCCTGCCGGAGGCAGCCCACCGTAGGCGCCGCCCGCGGCCGCGGTCCGGACTCTGGGTAGAGCCCCGGGCCGGGCCGCGGTCCCGGTCGCGGTCCCGGGCGGGGGCGACACGCAAGGCGCACCATTCGGGTGACATTCCCCGGCGGTGCCCGCCCCGATTCCCTAGTGTGCAGAGCAAGTTAGCCTACGAAGGGGTTGCGCCATGTACCGTACCGTCCGCACCGTCGCCGTCCTCCTGGCCGCCATCGGCGCCGCCGCCGTCCCGACCCAGGCGTTCGCCGACGGCCCCGAGGTGACCACCACGACCATCACGGTCATCGGCACCGGCAACCAGCTCGCCGGGGCCGACATCTTCAACACCGGTGGCGACAACGTGGTCGGCTCGTTCAACGGCAACGAGATCTCCTGACCCTCCGAGAACCGCCCGGCACCGGGCCGTACCGGTACTGCCCGGACCGCCACCACCGCCCGCGCCCCCCGGCGCGGGCGGCGGTGTGCTGTCGGCCCGCTTCCCGGTCACCCTGGCGGCGCCGGCGGATCCACCGAGGATCAGCGGGGCGGCGTGCTGTCGTACTCCTCGCGGGCCTGCGCGACGCGGTCCAGATTGGCGGCGGACCAGTCGGCGAGGGTGGCGAAGAGCGGGGCGAGACTGTCACCGAGTTCGGTGATCTCGTACTCGACGCGGGGCGGCACTTCGGCGTGGTACGTCCGCCGGACCAGCCCGTCGCGTTCCAGCTGGCGCAGCCGCTGGGTGAGCACCTTGGGGCTGATGTCCGCCACCCGCCGCTGCAGTTCGACGTAGCGCTGGCGGCCGTGCGCGTGGAGCGTCCACAGCACCGGGGTGGTCCAGCGGCTGACACGAGGTCGACCACCGGGCCGATCGGGCACGCCCGCACCGGATCGGTCGTTCCGTCCGCCGCCCAGGCCATCTCGCTCATGCCGCCCCCTCCGAGCCGGGTCACTTTCCTCTAGGTACCTAACTGTACGCAGGCTGTTAGCGTCGTCCTGTCGCCACCGAGGAATCCCCTCAAGTGGCCGCAACTCTCGTGTGAACAGCGGGAATTGACGATAGCGAAGAGCGAAGGACGGGGACGGACATGATCGTGGTGACGGGTGCGACGGGCAATGTCGGACGACCGCTGGTGCAGGCGCTGGCGGCGGCGGGCGAGCAGGTGACGGCGGTGTCCCGGCGGCCGGCGGACGCCACCCTGCCGGACGGCGTGCGACACCACCGCGCCGACCTCGCGGACGCGGAGAGCCTGCGGACCGCCCTGGACGGCGCCGACGCGCTGTTCCTCCTCCTCTCCGGCGAGCTGCTGACCGGCGGTGAGAGCCCGGCCGCGCTGGTCGGCGTGGCCAGGTCCGCGGGTGTGCGGCAGGTGGTGCTGCTCTCCTCCCAGATCCTGGGCACCCGGCCGGTGCCGCCCTCGCACGCCCGGCTGGGGGCCTTCGAGCAGGCCGTCCGGGAGTCCGGGCTCGACTGGACGATCCTGCGGCCGAGCGGCTTCCACTCCAACGCCTTCGCCTGGGCGGAGCCGGTCCGCACCGGCGGGACGGTACCGGCACCGTTCGGCGATGTGGCCCTGCCGACCGTGGACCCGGCGGACCTCGCCGCCGTGGCGGCCGTCGTGCTGCGCGGCGACGGGCAGCACCACGGCCGGACGTACGTGCTGACCGGGCCAGCGCCGGTCTCCCCGCGCGAGCAGGCCGCCGCCCTCGGGGCGGCGACCGGCGCGCCGCTCGCCTTCGTCGAGCTGAGCCGCGAGGCCGCCCGGGCGCACCTCCTGGCCTTCATGCCGGAGCACGTGGCCGACGGCACGCTCGACATCCTCGGCGCACCGACCGACGCCGAACGGCAGGTCAGCCCGGACGTGGAACGCCTGCTCGGCCGCCCCGCCGGCACCTTCGCCGACTGGGCCCGGCGCAACGCCGCCGCCTTCCACCGGACGAGCCCCGCCGAGTGACCGGCGGTCGGGGCGGCCGGCCGTCGGGGGCGGCCGGCCGTCGAGGCCCGGCCGCCGCTACCGCCGGTAGAGCTCCCGGGCCCGGGCGAGGTCGACGGGGCCGCCCTCGGGCAGGTGCAGGAAGTGCTCCAGCTGCCACGCCTGCGCGCTGCCGGCCTGCCGGTTGGCGGTGGTCACCCAGGGCGGGTAGACGCGGAAGGCCCGCTTCCCGCCGGAGCCGTCCACCGCGACCACACCGTGCCGGCGGAGCGCGTCCATGGGCAGGACGAACTGGCCGGCATGGCGACCGTCGCGGGTGCCGATGACGAAGAGGTCGACGGGGTCGGTGGCGTCGAAGGGCTGGATCGGCCCGCCCGGGGACCTCTTCCAGACCGTGACGAACTGGCCGGCCTTGGTGGGGGTCGTCCTGGCCGCGCGGAAGCGGACCGGGCGGCCGTCCAAGGTGAAGGCGTGGGCGGCGTAGTCGGCGCTCTCGGCCTCGGGGACCGGCCGGGTGCAGGTGAACCCGCAGGGGTCGTAGACGAGCGCCTTCGCCGCACGGAGATCGCCGTGGACCCGGTCGGTGTCCGACCACGGTTCGAGGCGGCCCGCGCGGGGGCCGGCCGGGTGCTCGTCGTTCGTCGCCATGGCTTCACCCTGTCACAGCCGCCCGGGCCGGCGACCGCTCAGGTCTCGCGTTGGGGGTGGTACTCCGCCTCGGGTATGCCGAAGGTCCAGGCGACCCCGGCCCGGGCCGTGCGGGTGCTCGGCGGGACCCGCAGCCAGTAGGTGCGGAAGGTGCCGTCCGGCTCGGCGGTGGAGTTGACCACCTCGACCATCACCACCGCCTCGTCGTCCGGGAGTTGGATCCGCCAGAGCACACCGGTCTCGTCGCGGTGCAGCGGCTCGGCGCCGGAGTCCGCCAGGTAGCGCTCGTAGCCGTAGTGCTCCAGCAGGACGCGGCGCAGCTCGGCGTTCTCCTCCGTCCGGATCCGCTCGACCGTGACGCCGCCGAGACCGGACAGGAAGTCGGCCGGGACAGGCATGCCGCGCCAGGCGTGCAGGGCGAAGCCGTCGGCGAACCCCAGGGCCGGGCCGTCGGCCCGGTCGAGCCGGCCCGCCTCGTCGCGGTGCAGCGCGACCGGCCGCTCGCTGACCAGGGCCACGCCCTCGTACGGCCACCACCAGCCGGCCTCGCCCGCGACCTCGGCCAGCGCGTCGATCCCGGCCGGCGCGTCGATCCCGGCCCGATCCGCCGGTGCCCCGGCGAGCACGCCGGCCGCCTCGAAGGCGGCGAACCACGGCGCGTCGTGCTGGCCTCGGACGGCGTCCAGCAGCGCCAGCCGGACGGCGGTGCGTCGGGCGCGGGCCACGTCGGCCTCGGGCTGGTCGACCTCGTCGAGGTCGGGCTCTGGGGCGAGCCGGTCGAGCACCGCGTCGCGGATCCGCCCGGCCAGCGCGTTGGTCACCGGGCCGATCTCACCACCGGTCAGGGACCAGAGCGGCGCCCACCCGGCCGGCCCGACCCGCTCCACGGCCCGGCGCCTGGCGGCCTCCCACGGCAGCGTCCGCACGGCCTCGCGGACGCTCACCGCGCCGGCGGCCCGCAGCTCCAGGGCCGCCTGCGCCGCCGCCGGCGGCGAGCCGAACCAGCGGACCTCGGCCGGCTCGGCCAGCCCGGCCGCCCGGTAGGCGTCCCGCACCGCGCGCTCGACCGCGACCCGGTCGGCCGCCCCGGTGGCCGCCGCGCACGCCCGCCAGCGGGCCGTCACCTCGGCCGGCCCGACCGTCTGCTCCGTCACCATCACCTGCTCCTGTCCCGGCCGGGCCCGTGCCCGGCCGACCCACTCGTTCCGTCCACCGCCACCACCCCGGGAGCCGCCGGCCCCCGGCCCGCCCCGCCGCCCGCGGGCCCCGCCCGCCCGGACCTCGTCAGTCCGCGACGACGCGCACCGCGCCCGGCACGTACTCGCGCTGGCGCACCACCCGGTACCAGCCCTTGGGCAGCGGTATCGCGGCGTGCTCCTCGTGCACCACCCGACCGCCCTCGGGCAGGTGCAGCCAGGCGGCGCCGAACGGCCCGGCCTCCCGGCGCAGCTCCCCCGGGCCGACCACGGCGTGCGCGTGGCCGGTGACCTCCCCGAGCGCCAGCACCAGCCGGCCCCGCGCGTCCCTGGGCTGCGCGGCCAGCGCCGCCACCCGCAGGGGCACCGCGGCCTCCGCCGTCGGCACGATCAGCACGTCACCCTGGCGATACATCAGTCCTCCCTGACCGACCCGACGGGCGTCGGAATCTCACGGTCCGAAACGTAGGACAGGGGTCCGACAAACGCGCCCGGGTCCGCCCCGGCGACCGGTTTGTCGGACCCGGCTGGTAGACAGTTGTTCGGCCCGCATCCCGGAGGAGCAGCGCATGACGGTCGGCAAGCACATCGAAGAGTTCCACGGCCTCCCGGTCCTCGACTTCGTCCAGGCGGTCGAGGACGGCACCGCCCTGCCCGAGGCGGCGGCGGTCGCCTGGAAGGTCGGCATCGAGTTCGACTCGCCGACGTCGTTCGTCGAGCGCTGGCAGCAGTTCCTCGACGCGGTCGACACCGAGCGGGTCACCGCCGTGGTGGTCGGCGAGTGGTCCTCCGACGGACCGGAGAGCTTCACCGGGCCGCTGGCCGCGATCCTCGCCGCCGCCGACCGGCTGCCGGCCCTGCGCGCCCTGTTCATCGGCGACATCACGTACGAGGAGAACGAGATCTCCTGGATCAACATGGTCGACGTGACGCCGGTGCTGACGACGTACCCGCTGCTCGAAGAGCTGGTGGTGCGCGGCGCCGCGGGATCCATGGTCGAGGACGACGGGATCGCCCTCCAGGCACTGCGTCACGAGCACCTGAAGGCCCTGCGGTTCGAGTCGGGCGGCCTGCCCGCCGCGGTGCTGCGGGCGGTCGCGTCCAGCGACCTCCCCGCGCTGGAGCGGCTGGAGTTCTGGCTCGGGGTCGAGAACTACGGCGGCGACTCCTCCCTCGACGACCTGGCGCCCTTCCTCGACGGCGCCCGGTTCCCGGCGCTGCGCCACCTCGGCCTGCAGAACAGCGAGATCCAGGACGAGATCGCCGCCGCCGTCGCGCACGCCCCGGTCGTCGCCCGGCTCGACTCGCTCAACCTCTCGATGGGCGTCCTGACCGACCAGGGCGCCACCGCCCTGCTGGAGGGCCAGCCGCTCACCCATCTGCGGGCCCTCGACCTGCACCACCACTACCTCACCGACGCGCTCCAGGAACGGCTCCGGGAGGCCCTGCCCGGGGTGGCCGTCGACCTCTCCGAGGCCGGGAGCCCGGACGACCGGTGGCGCTACGTCGCGGTCGCCGAATAGCCGGGCACCGCCCCGCCCACACCTTCGCCGCTCGCCGCTCGCCGCTCGCCGCCCACCACTCACCGCCTGCCGCTCACCGGCAGCGCACGCAGCACAGGGGACCGTATGCACGCCTACCAGCACCAGCGGGAGTTCCACGGGCTCCCCGTGGTGGAGTTCTCCGGCGAGGCCGGTGCCACGGGCGACCGGCCGGCGCCGGGCGCCGCCGCGTGGCGGCTCGCCGTGCCCTACGGCGCGGGCACCGGCTTCGACGCGCTCTGGGACACCTTCCTCGACACGGTGGACCCGGACGAGGTCCGGGCGCTGCTGATCGGCCCCTGGTGGACGGACGGCTACGGGCCGGTGACCGACGCCCTGGCCCGGGTCGTCGGTGACGCGGGGCGGCTCCCCGCCCTCGAAGCGCTCTTCGTCGCCGACGTGACGTCCGAGGAGTGCGAGATCTCCTGGTTGGAGATGTCCGACGTCACCGTGGTGGCGGCGGCCTTCCCCCGGCTCACCGAGCTGGTGGTGCGCGGTGGCGGCGGGCTGGCGCTCGCGCCGTTCCGGCACGACCGGCTGAAGGCCCTGCGGTTCGAGGCCGGCGGGCTGCCCGGCACGGTGGTGCGGGCCGTGGCCGGCTCCGAACTGCCCGCCCTGGAGCGGCTGGAGCTCTGGCTCGGGGTGGACGAGTACGGCGGCGACTCGACCATCGACGACCTGGCGCCCCTCCTCGACGGCGCCCGGCTCCCGGCCCTGCGCCACCTCGCCCTGGCCAACAGCGAGTACCAGGACGAGATCGCCGCCGCCGTCGCGCACGCGCCGGTCGTGGCGCAGTTGGAGGTGCTCGACCTCTCGATGGGCGTGCTGTCCGACGAGGGCGCCGCCGCCCTGCTGGAGGGCCAGCCGCTGACCCATCTTCGGCTGCTCGACCTGCACCACCACTACCTCTCCGAGGAGCTCCAGCAGCGGCTGCGCGAAGCCCTGCCGGGGGTGGAGCTCGACCTCGACGAGGCCGAGGCGGAGTACGAGGACGACCCCGAGGACCGCTACGTCGCGGTCGCCGAGTAGCCCGGCGCGGTCCGGATGAGCACCCCCCAGACGGCCTCCCCGCAGCCGGCCTCCCGCTCGGCGGCCACCCCGCAGGCGCTCCGGCCTCACGTGCCCAGGCCTCAGGCGACCACCCCGCTGGCGCCCACCCCGCAGGCGCTCCGGCCGGCCGCGCCCCCGGCCGGTCCCGGGGAGGACGCGCCGCTGGCCGTCCTCGGCAATCCCGGGCACCGGCGGGTGGCGCTGTTCGCCGCCGCCGCCCGCGCGGCCGGCCTGCCCGAGCCGGTCGTGCTGCCCTGGATCGACGTCCTGCGCGGCCGGTTCGTCGTGCCCGCGGGGAGCCTGCTGCGGATCGAGTCGCCCGGCGAGGACCCGGCCGTGGACGAGCTGCTGCGCGGCCCGGCCCTCGGCCCCTCGTACGCGCCGACCAGGGTGGAGGGCGGCGCGGCCTGGTACACGGGGGTGGTGGCCGCCCTGCGCGCGGTGGCCCGGGTGCCGGGGGTGCGGCTGCTCGGCGATCCGGAGGAGATCGCCGTGATGTTCGACAAGCGGCGGGCGCACGCACTGCTGGCGGGCGCCGGGGTGCCGGTGCCGCGCGCGCTCGACGGCGCCGGGATCACCGGCTGGGCGGACCTCCGGGAGCGGCTGCGGGCCGCCGGGCTGCGGCGGGTCTTCGTCAAACCCGCGCACGGCTCCTCCGCCTCCGGCGTGGTGGCGCTGGAGTTCGGCCCGCGCGGGCAGGTGCTCGCCACCACCTCGGTCGAGCTGGCCGGCGGGCAGCTGCACAATTCGCTGCGGGTCCGCCGCTACCGGGACGAGCGGGAGGCGGCCGAGCTGGTCGACCGCCTGGCACCGGACGGGCTGCACGTCGAGCAGTGGATCCCGAAGGCCGCCCAGGCGGGCCGCTCGGCCGACCTCAGGGTGGTGGTGATCGCCGGGCGGGCCACCCACGTGGTGGTGCGCACCAGCGCACAGCCGATGACCAACCTCCACCTCGGCGGCGCCCGCGGCAGCCTCGCCGTGGCGCAGCAGGCCGCCGGCCACGCCTGGCCGGGCCTGCTGGAGACGGCCGAGCGGGCGGCGGCCTGCTTCCCCGGTTCACCGATGGTCGGCGTCGACGTCCTGCCCACCGCCGGGTGGCGCCGGGCCGTGGTCGGCGAGGTGAACGCCTTCGGCGACCTCCTGCCGAACCTGACCGGCCTGCCCGGCGGCCCGGCCGAGGGCCTGGACACCTACGCCGCCCAGATCTCCGCGCTACGACACCCGGGCCACCGGCCCGGGCCCAGGAACGACGCACCGACGACGGAACCGATGGAACCCACACGATGAACCACCAGCACCACCACCGGGCGCCCGCGCCGGCCGCGCCGCCGACACCGTCGGCGGCCGCCGCCGCGCCCGACATGAACGCCGTCGTGGGCACCCACGACCTGCTCCTCGTCACCCTGGACACCCTGCGGTTCGACGTCGCCGAGGAGCTGGCCGCGGCCGGGCGGATCCCGCACCTCGCCGCCGTCCTCCCCGGTGGCCGCTGGGAGCGCCGACACTCCCCGGGCAGCTTCACCTACGCCGCGCACCAGGCGATCCTGGCCGGTTTCCTGCCCACCCCCGCCGCTCCGGGCGGTCCGCACCCGCGGCTGTTCGCCGCCCGCTTCGCCGGGTCGGAGAGCACCGCTCCGCGCACCTGGGTGTTCGACGCGCCCGACCTGCCGGGCGCGCTCGCCGGGCACGGGTACCGGACGGTCTGCGTCGGCGGCGTCGGCTTCTTCAACAAGCAGGGCCCGCTCGGCTCGGTGCTGCCCGGGCTGTTCCAGGAGAGCCACTGGTCGCCGGAGATGGGCGTCCCCTCCCCCACCTCCTTCGAGGCGCAGGTCGCCAGGGCCGAGCAGGTGGCCGCCGAACAGCCGGCCGGGCAGCCGCTGTTCCTGTTCCTCAACGTCTCGGCGCTGCACCAGCCCAACTGGTTCCACCTGCCGGGCGGCACCCGCGAGGACGGGGACTCCCGGGAGAGCCACGCCGCCGCCCTGGAGTACGTGGACGCCCACATCGGCCGGCTCTTCGCGGCGATGAGCGCCCGCCGGCCGTGCTTCGCGATCGTCTGCTCCGACCACGGCACGGCGTACGGCGAGGACGGTTACACCGGCCACCGGATCGGCCACGAGGTGGTCTGGACGGTGCCGTACGCGCACTTCACCCTCCCGGCCCGCCCGGCACCCGCCCCGACCGCAGCCACCCGCCCGACAGCCACTGCCACTGCCACCGCCACCGCCACCGCCACCGCCACCGCCACCGCCACCGCCACCGCCGAGGAGACCGCATGACCACGGCCGCGGCCCCGCCGACCGATTCGCCCTACCGATCGTACGTCTACGCCTACCCGCACAAGACCGCCTACCGGCGGCTGCCGGAGCGTCCCGCGCTGCGCGAGCTGTGGGCCGACGAGCCGCAGCACGCGCTCTCGCTCTACCTGCACATCCCGTTCTGCGAGGTCCGCTGCGGCTTCTGCAACCTGTTCACCCGGATCGGCAGCCCCGAAGGGCTGACCACCGCCTACCTGGACGCGCTCGACCGCCAGGCCGCCACCGTCCGCGAGGCCCTGGACGACGGCGCCCGGTTCGCGCTGGCGGCGTTCGGCGGCGGCACGCCCACCTACCTCACCGCCGGCGAGCTGGAGCGGCTCTGCGACATCGCCGAGCGGCGGACGGGCGTCGACCTGCGGGCGGTGCCGCTCTCCGTGGAGGCCTCCCCCGCCACCGCCACGGCCGACCGCCTGGAGGTGCTGGCCGCACGCGGCGCCACCCGGCTGAGCCTGGGCGTGCAGTCGTTCCTCGACGAGGAGGCCCGCTCCGCCGTCCGCCCGCAGAAGCGCGCGGAGGTCGAGGCTGCCCTGAGGCGGATCCGCGCCGCCGGGTTCCCCGTCCTCAACATCGACCTCATCTACGGCATCGACGGCCAGACCGAGACCGGCTGGCTGCGCTCGCTGGACGCCGCGCTGGCCTGGGAGCCCGAGGAGCTGTACCTCTACCCGCTGTACGTCCGGCCGCTGACCGGCCTGGCCCGGCGCGGCGAGCAGGAGAGCCCGGCGGCCTGGGACGCCCGCCGGCTCGCGCTCTACCGGACCGGCCGCGACCACCTGCTCGCGCGGGGCTACCAGCAGGTGTCGATGCGGATGTTCCGCCGCGCCGCCTCCCCGCAGGCCGGGAGCGGCGAGTACGCCTGCCAGACCGACGGCATGGTCGGCCTCGGCTGCGGGGCCCGCTCCTACACCTCGCGGCTGCACTACTCCTTCGACTACGCGGTGAACGCCACCGAGGTGCGCGGCATCATCGACGACTACGTGGCCACCACCGACTTCCGGCACGCCGAGGTCGGTCGGTCCATGACGCCGGAGGAGGCCCGCCGACGGCACCTCGTCCAGTCGCTGCTCCAGGCCGAGGGCATGCCGCTGGCGGACTATCGCGCCCGCTTCGGCAGCACGCCCCTTGAGGACTTCCCGGCCGAGCTGGCCGCCTTCGAGGCCCGGGGCTGGCTGGCACAGGACGAGCTGCGCCTGACGCTCTCGCCGGAGGGGCTGGCGCACTCGGACGCGGCCGGTCCGATGCTGTTCTCGCCCGAGGTCCACCGGCTGATGGCCGAGTACGAGGCGAAATGACCTTCCTCGGCATGCCCGCGCCCCGGCCGGCCACCGGCGACGCCCGGTCCGGCCCCGACCTCGTCCCCGCGGCGGCCTCCCGGCCCGCGCCGGACGACGGCGGGGTCGACCTGACCCTGCTCTACCGGGGCCCGCTGTCCTCCTGCGACTACGACTGCCCGTACTGCCCGTTCGCCAAGCGGCGCGACACGCCGGAGCAGTTGCGGGCCGACCGGGCGGCGCTGGAGCGGTTCACCGGCTGGGCCGCCGGACGGGCCGGTACCGGCGACACGCTGTCCGTGCTCTTCACGCCCTGGGGCGAGGGCCTGGTGCGGTCCTGGTACCGGCGGGCGCTGGTCGAGCTGAGCCGGCTGCCGCACGTGCGCCGGGTGGCGATCCAGACCAACCTCAGCTGCCGAACCGGCTGGCTCGCCGAGGCCGACCCCGACACGCTGGCCCTCTGGGTGACGTACCACCCCGGTCAGGTCGACCACCGGCGGTTCCTCGCCAAGTGCCGCGAGCTCGACGCGCTCGGTGTGCGGTACAGCGTCGGCGTGGTCGGCCAACCGGGGCACCTCGGGGAGGCCCGCCGGCTCCGCGCCGCGCTGGACCCGGCGGTCTACCTCTGGATCAACGCCGCCGAGGGGCTCACCTACAGCGACGCCGAGGCCGCCGACTGGACGGCGCTCGACCCGCACTTCGGCTACAGCCGGCACCCCCACCCCAGCGCCGGCCACCCCTGCCGCACCGGGGAGTCCGTGCTCTCGGTGGACGGCGACGGCACCGTCCGCCGCTGCCACTTCGTCCGGGGCGTTCTGGGCAACCTCTACGACGGCTCGTACCGGCGCCAACTGCGCTCCCGGCCCTGCCCGTTGCCGGTCTGCGACTGCCACATCGGCTATGTGCACATGGAGACCCTGCCGCTCTACGACCTCTTCGCCGGAGGCGTCCTGGAACGGGTGCCGCACGCCTGGTGACGCGGCGTACCCGGCCGCCCGCCGGCCGCGCGGTAGCGGCCCGCCACCCTCCGGGCACACCGGGCTTCCGGCGCCGCCGCCCCTGGGCAGATCGGCCTCGGCGTATCTAGCCTGGAGGGAGGAGGCGATGGCAATGCTTGGAGACGCACCGATGGTGGCCATCATCCCGGCGGCGGATCTCGCCCGGGCGAAGCGCTTCTACACCGACACCCTCGGCCTGAAGCTCACCGATGAGAACGAGCAGGACGTCAGCTTCGAGTGCGGCGGCACGGAGTTCGGCATGTACGAGACGCCGAGCGCCGGGCAGGCCGCGCACACGCTGGCCAGCTTCAAGGTCCCCGACCTCGACGGCGAGATGGCGACGCTGCGCGGCCGCGGGGTCACCTTCGAGGAGTACGACATGCCGGGTCTGAAGACCGTCGACGGCGTCGTGGAGGCCGAGGGCATGCGCGCGGCCTGGTTCAAGGACAGCGAAGGGAACATCATCTGCCTGAACGAGCGGACCGCGTGAGCGTACGGGCCGACGGGTAGCACCCGCCCCCCGGCCCGCACCGTCGGCTCGTACCACCGTGCCGGGCGCCACCGCCACGGTGGCGCGGGTGTCGGCATGTTGCAGCCGCCTCGCCGGTGGACCGGCTCCGGCGAGGCGGCCGAGCCCGTGCCGTGACGCCGGTACCGCCGACTGCGGGCACCGGGGCCACGAGGTCCGGCGGGCCGACCCGGGCCGACCCGGGCGGATCCGGCGCGCCGCCCCGGGCGCACGGGGGACCGCACCGGTGCTACCTGCCGGCCGCCCATTCCTGCGCCAGGCGCTGCTTCCACCCCTTCGGGGCCGGCCAGGCCACTCCCCAGGCGGCGAGCTGGGCCCGGGTCCACCCGCCTGCCGCCGTTCGGGCCGCCTCGACCTCCGCCGGGGAGGGCACGACCCTCGGCCGTGGGGACACCTCCGGAAAGAGGGGGATCGGCTCCGTCCCCGGCGACGGCGACGGCGACGGAGGCGGCGACGGAGGCGGAGGCGCGGGGGCGTCCGGGGCGGGGGCGTCCGGGGCGGGGGCGTCCGGGGCGGAGGCGGACACCGGAATGAAATCCGATGCCGGAGCCGGATCCGACAGCGGGGCGGGAACGCTCGCCGGTGCGCCGCCCCGCAGCCGGTAGGGGTGGGTGCGCCAGGCCCAGCCGCGCCGGAGCACCAGCGCGGCGAGGTCCAGCGACTTCAGCGGCAGGGCCCCTGCGGCAGCCCTGACCTGATGCCAGGTCAGTTCGCCGCCCGTCGCCAGCGCTTCGTCCAGCGCGGCCTCCAACCGGCCGTCGACCGGGCGGTCCTCCAGGAGTCTGCGGGTCCTCCAGCCGTCGGTGGCCACCAGACCCCACCCGCGGGCCCGGCAGAGTGCCTCCACCGCACGGTACTTGGCGACGTTGACGGCGGTCGCCATCTCGTAGACCGGTTTGACCTCGATCAGGACGCAGCGCCCGTCGGTGGTGGCCACGAGGAGGTCCGGATAGTAGGTGCGCCGGCGACCGTCGAAGTCGTAGCCGATGGCCAGGGGCTGCTCCTGGTAGTACGCGATCTGCGGGGCGAAGCTGAGCAGTTGGACGACCCGCCACTCGGTCTCCGACTCGTAGGCGACCTCGCGGCCCAGCTTGGGGCAGTGCCAGGACCCGGAGCGCCCGGCCTCCCCGGCCGTGTCCCGCAGGGCCGCCAGCTCCCCGCGCGGCGGGGCGGGCTGGGGCGCCCCGAACCAGCTGACCTCGGTCTCCAGTGCGGCCCAGCGTCGGGCGGCGCGTTCGATCCGCTCCTGCCGTGACAGCTCGCGACGCGCGGCGTCGTGGCGAAGGGCGCGCACGGTCGCGGCCTCGGCCGCCAGGTTCTCCGCGCGCAGCTTACGGGCACCGGCCAGTTGGGCGATCACCAGCGCGGCCTGCCGCACCGGGACCGACGGCAGCAGCACCTCCGCGAGGTCGAGCAGTCGGGCCGGCGCCGGGGGGTCCGCCACCGCTGCACCGGCGGTCTGGGAACCGTCGAGCGGATCCGGGCCGTCCCCGGCGGGCGAGCCGTCGGGGCACGGTGGATCATCGACCCGGCTCAGCCCGGCGAGCAGGGTCCGCAGGCTCCGGGTCGCCGGCGCGGCGGTGCGCGCCATGCCGCGCACCGCCTTCACCTGGAGCTGGCGGACCCGCTCCCGCGAGATCCCGAACACCTCCCCCACCGCCGCCAGCGACTCGGCCGGTCCGTCGTGCAGCCCGAGGCGGCGACAGACGATCTCGCGGCTCCGCCCAGCGGGTATCTCCGCCGCCGCGGCGGCGGCCAGCTCGCGGAGCAGCAGCACGGTGTCGGGGTCGCGCTCGGCGATCGGCGCCCAGTCGGTCGTCAGCCTCGACGCCCCGGGGCAGAGGCACTCCAGGAGCCAGTCGTCCAGCAGCAGACGCGCCTCGCCCTCCCACAGCCGTCGGGCGGCCGCCTGCCGCACCGGGGCGGCCACGACCGCCAGGTCCGCCACGACCGGACGCGCGACGAACTCCGCCCGGCGCTCGGCCCGCAGGGGGTGCCCGGTCGTCCGCTCCCACTCGGCCCGCACGTCGTCGAGACGGGCCGACCCCTGCGGCCCGGCGGCGGGCTCGCCGCGCGTGGGCCCGGCCGGGGCAGGCTCCCCGGGGGTGGCCGCCGAAGCGTCACTGGCGGCCCGTCGCCGGCGCAGCCCGCGTGGGGGACGGCGGCGCGCGTCGAACACGCTCCGCCACGGATAGTCCGGGTCGGCGGCCAGGCGCGCTCGGAGCCACTCCAGCTCGGCGCTCCCGACCAGCGCGACACCGGAGGCCGGTCCGCCGCCGGAAGCCGGACCGTCCTCGACGAGCTCGGCCTCGGGCACGAGGCGGGCCAGCCGGGCGCCGATGGCCCCGGTCGTCCGGCCGTGCCGCCCGGCCAGCTCGGACAGGTCGAGACCCTCCCGAACGCCGTCGACAAGCCGCCCGGTCTCCTCGTCGCTCCACGCGCGGCCCTGCCGCGACGCGGGTGGCGGACCCTCCACGTTCCCCCCGGGTTCGTTCACGAGGGATCCAGTATGCCCGCCGCCACCGACCGGAAGCCGCCGCACCGGCGGGCCCGGCCGGTCAGCCTCCGGCGCCGTCGGCGTCAGCCTTCGGCGCCGTCGGCCAGGAGCGCGGAGTCGAGCGCGCCGGTCACCCGGTTGAGCAGGGCTCGCAGGTCGGCGAGGTCCTCGACCGGTAGGCCGGTGGCGGCGAGCAGCCTGCGCGGCACCTGCCCGGCGCGGTCGCGCAGCTCGCGCCCGGCGTCGGTGAGGCTGACGGTGACGGAGCGCTCGTCCTCGGGGCTGCGCTCCCGGCGGACCAGGCCGGCCGCCTCCAGCCGCTTGAGCAGCGGCGAGAGGGTCCCGGAGTCCAGGCGCAGGTGCTCGCCGATCCGCTTCACGGGCAACTCGCCGTGCTCCCAGAGCACCAGCATGACCAGGTACTGGGGGTAGGTGAGCCCCAGGTCCTTGAGCAGCACGCGGTAGACGCCGCCGAACGCGCGCGAGGCGGCGTTCAGCGAGAAGCAGATCTGCTGGTCGAGCCGGAGCAGGTCCTCGTCGCGGAGCGGCTGCTCGCCGTGGAGCAGGTCCGCGCCGGGCGCTCCGGAGCGGGCGGCATCGACGGAAGCGGCGTGGACGGGCAGGGCGTCGACGGACGGCGCGTCGGCGGCGGCGGTCTCGGGGGGTGTTGCCATGACTCCATGATAGCGGCCGTGCGCACCATTGAGTTGTGCGCAATTGAATTGCGTGCTCTACTTGTACCCGGAAGGCGGCCCCACCGGCCGCCGGGGACAGAAGCAGTACGGACGCAGGACGAAAGGGACCAGACCCATGGACGCGATCTACACCGCTGTGGCCACCGCGAACGGCCGAGAGGGCCGCGCCGTCAGCTCCGACGGACAGCTGGACCTCGCGCTGGCGATGCCGCCCGCCCTCGGCGGCAGCGGCCAGGGCACCAACCCCGAGCAGCTGTTCGCGGCCGGCTACGCGGCGTGCTTCGCCAGCGCGCTGGGCCTGGTCGGCCGGCAGGCCCGCGTCGACACCAGCGAGGTCTCGGTCACGGCCGAGGTCTCGATCGGCAAGGACGGCGCCGGCTTCGGCCTCGCGGTCGTCCTGCGGGTCGAGCTGCCGGACGCGCTGGCCGGCGAGGGCGGCGAGCTCCTGGTCAAGCAGGCGCACGAGGTCTGCCCCTACTCCCGCGCCACCCGGGGCAACATCCCGGTGGAGCTCGTCGTCGAGTAGCAGCACCCGCCCCCCGGCACGTCAGGGCCCCGCCGCGCCGTCGGCGGGGCCCTGCGGCGTCATCCGCCGCCGGGCGGCTCCCCCGCGGCGGCCTCACCCGGTCCGCCGGCGTCCCGCAGGACGTCCAGGCGGTGCCGGTACTCCTCCGTGTCGATCTCGCCGCGCGCGAACCGCTCGGCGAGCAGCTGCTCGGCCGTCGGCGAGAGCGCCCGGCGCGGCGGCCCGGCCGGCCCGGTCGCGGCCCACGGGCCCGGCGGCACCGGCCGCGCGCCCCGCGAGGTCCGCGACAGGTGGCGGACCAGCGCGACGGCCGCCAGGACGAGGACCGCCAGGACCAGCAGCAGCAGGAGGGCCAGCAGGCCGTAGCCCCAGCCGCCCAGGACGTGACCGTGGCCGTGCCCGTGGCGCGGACCGTTCCAGTGCCCCATCACGGCCTCCTCCTCCGGCCCCGCAGGGCCCATCGAGGTGATCGGCGCCTCATCACCATCCTGCGCCCGCAGGTGCTCCGGCGGACCTGAGGATCGTCTGAGAAACGCTCGCGAGGCGCCGATCGTGCCCGTCGGGGTAGCGTTGCGGCCCATGGACCACCACCCGCCGGCCGACGACCGCGAGCGGCTCGTCGCGGCCGGGGTGCTCCGCCGCTACGAGGACCGACGCCTGCATCCGGCCCTGCGCCACTCGCCGATCTTCTACGTCTCCAGCCGGCTCTGGGCGGAGCTCACCGCGCTGGCCATCGCCCCGGAAGCGGCCGCCGCCACGGCGCACGCGCTGCTGGCCGCCATCGCCGACCAGGCCGTCGACGCCGCCCTCGCCCCCGGCAACGAAGGCGCCCCGCGCGACGACCTGTACGTGACGCACCCCGCCCACATCGGCCCGTACCGCCGGGTGGTCTGGTTCCAGCGCACCGGCCCGCGCGGCCTGATCACGGCGACGTTCCCGCCGGACCGGTGAACCGCGCCGCCCCCGGGCCGACGACTCCGACCCGGGGGCAGCCGCGCGGCCTTCGTCAGCGCTCTATCCGCAGGCTGTGGCAGGTCCAGCTCAGCCGGTCCGGACCCGTGGCCGACGGCCGGTCGTGGTACGTGCCGTCCGCCACCGAGAGGTTGACGATCAGGTAGGCGTGGAAGTCCGGCCCGACCCCGCGCCGGTCCGCGTGCACGAGCGTGTCGCCGACGAACCAGTCCACCGAGCGCGCGCCCAGCACCGCCCGCAGGTCGAAGGTGGCGCCGGGGGCTATCCCGGCGTCGGCGCCGTGCCAGTACCGGGAACCGCCGCGAACGTGGTTCGAGACCTCCAGCAGGTCCGGATGGTCGGGGTGGTACTCGAAGACGTCCACCTCGTTGCCGCCGTCCCGCCAGGTCCAGATGGCCGGCCAGGCGCCCGTCTCGACGGGGAGCGTGACCCGCGCCGTCAGCACGTCGCCGGTACGGACCTGGAACGCCTCCGGGCTGCCCTCGGTGGTGAGCAGGCTGCACGTCCACAGGTCGCCGCCGTGCCGCCGGACGGCGGCGAACACGCCACCGGGGCAGTAGGAGCGGCTCAGGAAGTCCAGCTTGTGATCGCCCCGGTTGGTCGGCCCCATCCGGGGATAGGCGCTGCTGCGGCCCGCCACCCACTGCCTGGTCGAAGTGAAATCCGCGTCGAACACGACTGCCACGGCCGCCTCCCGGGTCACCCGGCGCGTTCGGCGGCCCGCTGCCGCCGCACACAAAGAGTGACTTACCCGATACTCTCCGCAGTATGCGAAGCGGACGCTCCGGGTCCGTGGCCAGGACGGCGGGACGCGACGGGACGCGACGGGACAGCGGCCGGCGTCAGCCGACGACGGCGGCCCCGTCGCTGCTGCCGAGGCGGTCCGTCACCGACACCACGCCGTCCACCGAGCGGCAGAGGCTCAGCACGATCGGCACCAGGTGCGGCGCCGGCACGCTGCCGCTGAGCACCACCCGGCCCTGGTCGACCTCCACGCCCACCTCCGCCGGGCTCACGCCCTCGATCCGGCCGAGCACCTCCTCGACGATCTCGCGGCGGATCACCCGGTCCTCGCGCAGGAAGACGCGCAGCAGGTCGCCCCGGCTGACCATGCCGAACACCCGGCCGTCCTCGTCCAGCACGGGTAGTCGCTTCACCCCGTGCCGGCTCATCAGCCGCGCGGCCGCCACCACACTGGTGCCGGGGGTGATGCAGACGGCGGGGCCGGTCATCAGGTCCGCGGCGGTGACGGCCCCGCCCGGCCCCGTCCGGGTCAGCTCGGGCGGCGGCAGCAGGCTGCCCGGGTCCTCCTGGGCGGCCAGGGTGAGCAGCAGGTCCGCCTCGGAGACGATGCCGAGGGGCCGCCCGTCGGGGTCCACCACCGGGACACCCGTGATGTCGTACTCGGTCAGCACGGCGACGATCTCCCGGAACCCGGTCTCGGGCGCGACCCGCACCACGGGACTGGTCATCACTGATTCGACGGTGGCATGCAGCACGCCGGTCACCTCGTCCACGAGCGATGTCGGCCGGACGACCGCCGTCCGGCCGGATATCTGGAGCATCCCTCCCGGCCGCGCCCCCGGCCAGGGGCCGAAGGGGCTGACGTCCCGGGACCAACGGCACTGCCGTCCGACGCTCCCCTCACAGCGTACGGCGGTGCGGTCCGCTCGCCCGGCCGTCGTGCCCGGCCCGCTCCGGACGGCGGCCCGCGGCGGCGGGTGCCGGGCCGGTGCTGTGGCGGCCCGGACCGCGGGCGGCGAAGCTGGCGGAGGGCGCGTGCGGCCCGCCCGCCGGCGCCGCCGCGCCGAACCCCGCACCCCTGACGCGGCTTTCTGGGAGGCACCATGGCCGGACCGAGCACCCCCGACGCCCCGCTGCGCTGCCTGGTCACGGGCGCCACCGGCTACATCGGCGGCCGGCTCGTCCCCGAGCTGCTGGCCGCCGGGCACTCCGTCCGCTGCCTGGTCCGCGACCCGGGCCGGCTGCGCGACCACCCCTGGCGGGCCTCGGTCGAGGCCACCGCCGGGGACGTCACCCGGCCGGAGTCGCTGACCGGGGCCTTCGCCGGCATCGACGTGGCCTACTACCTGGTCCACTCGCTGGGCACCGGCCGTGACTTCGAGGCGACCGACCGGGCCGCCGCCCGGGCCTTCGGCGAGGCGGCGGCCCGGGAGGGGGTCCGCCGGATCGTCTACCTCGGCGGTATCAACCCCGCCGGGGTGCCGGCCGCCGAGCTGTCCCCGCACCTGCGCTCGCGCGCCGAGGTCGGCCGCCTGCTGCGGGCGAGCGGGGTGCCGACCGCCGAACTCCGGGCCGCGGTGATCATCGGATCCGGCTCGGCCTCGTTCGAGATGCTGCGCTACCTCACCGAGCGGCTGCCCGTGATGGTGACCCCGAACTGGGTCGACACCAGGATCCAGCCGATCGCCGTCCGGGACGTCCTGTACTACCTCACCGCGGCGGCCCGGCTGCCGCCGGAGGTGGACCGGGCCTTCGACATCGGCGGCCCGGACATCCTCACCTACCGCGAGATGATGATGCGCTACGCCGCCGTCGCCGAGCTGCCGCGCCGGCTGATCGTCCCGGTGCCGGTGCTCACCCCCCGGCTCTCCAGCCACTGGGTCGGCCTGGTGACGCCCGTCCCCAACTCGCTCGCCCGCCCGCTGGTGGAGTCGCTTCGGCACGAGGTGGTCCGCGGCGAGCACGACCTGGCCGAGTACGTGCCCGACCCGCCCGGGGGCCCGACCGGCTTCGACGAGGCGGTCCGGCTGGCACTGCGGCGGATCAGGGACGCCGAAGTGGCCACCCGGTGGTCCTCCGCCACCCTGCCCGGCGCGCCGAGCGACCCGCTGCCCACCGACCCGGACTGGGCCGGCGGCAGCCTCTACCAGGACGTCCGGGAGCGCGACGTGGGCGCCCCGCCGGAGGCGCTCTGGCGGGTGGTGGAGGGCATCGGCGGCGAGAACGGCTGGTACTCCTTCCCGCTCGCCTGGGCACTGCGCGGCCGGCTCGACCGGCTGGCCGGCGGCGTCGGCCTGCGCCGGGGCCGGCGCGACCCGGCCCGGCTACGGGTCGGCGACTCGCTGGACTTCTGGCGGGTGGAGGAGATCGAGGCCGGGCGGCTGCTGCGGCTGCGCGCCGAGATGCGGCTGCCCGGACTGGCCTGGCTGGAGCTGTCCGTCACCCCGGACGGCCTCGGCGGCAGCCGCTACCGGCAGCGGGCACTGTTCCACCCGCACGGGCTGGCCGGGCACGCGTACTGGTGGTCGGTGGCACCGTTCCACGCCATCGTCTTCGGCGGGATGGCGCGCCGGATCACCGAACGCGCCGCCGGATCCCGGAACACCGCCCCGGACGGCGCAACCATCACATGATCGACTCGTTGGACCGTCCGCCACCACACGACAGACGGCTCCGGGGAGAACGCCTTGGCAGGACGGATAGACGGCGGCGCACCGCCCCGGGGCGCGGGCGCGCGTCCGGTGGCCCGGGCCGAGGCGACCCTGGTCCGCCACTACCGCCGGCTGGTCCGGCTCGCGTACCTGGCCCTGCCGGCCGACCGGGACCGCCACAGCCGGGTGCTCGCCGCGCACGCCGCGGTCCAGCGGGCCCTGCCGTCCCGTTGGAGCAGGCTGCGGGAGCCGGCCGGCACGGACGAGGACCCGCTGTACGCCGCCCTGCGCCTGCGGGTGCTGCGCGGCGCGCTGCACCCGCGGCCCGCCGACCGGCTGCGGACGCCCCGGGTCTGGGGGCTGCGGCTGTTCACCCCCGGCAGCGGCGAGCGGGACGCGGCACTGGACCGCGAACTGGCCGCCCTGGGGGCGCCCGCCCGGTCCGCGTTCGCGCTGCTCGCCGTGGAGGAGCTGACGCCCGAGCAGGCCGTGGAGGTGCTGCTTCAGGCCGGTGCGACCGACCCCGGGCAGGCCGTCGACGAGGCCGCACGGCTCTGCGCCGGACCGGATCACGGCCTGTCGGCCTTCGACCCCTGCGCGGTGCGCGTCCAGCCGACCGACCTGCTGCGCCGCCGCCGGGCCTTCGGTGCCTCGCTCGCGGTGGCCGCGCTCGCGCTCACCGGTACCGCCGCCGCGCTGGCCGGCCCCGGTGCCCCGGCCCCGGCCGGCGCGCCCGTCCGTCCGCTCGCCGTCCCGCCGGGCGGAACGCCGCCCGACCCGGCCCGGCTGCTCCGGGTGGCAGCGGACCAGTGGCAGCACACCGCCCGGATCGACTTCTCCGCCTGGCCCGCCCGCGGCGACCGCCGTGACGACACCGCCCTGCTCGGCCGGGCGCTCGCCGCCTGGTCGGGCCCCGGCCCGCGGACCAGGCCCGAGCCTGGCACCCCGACCGCCCCGCCGCAGGGGCCGCCCCAGCTGCTGTTCGCCGGCACCGTCGACGGCGCGGCCGTGGTGGTGCTCTACGACGGCGGGCGGCTCGCCCGCTGGACCGACGGACCGGGCGGCGGGCTGGACCTCGCCCGTGCCGACGACTCCTCCGTCACCACCGCCGGCGCGGTAGTGCTGCACCGTCAGGGGGCGACCGCCCGCTACCTGCTCGCCCCGTGGATCGACGCGGCCGACACCCGCCGGATCGACCAGCCGGACGTACCCGCCAGGGCACTGGACCGCGTGGACGGCGTGACCGCCGCGGCACCCGGCGCGAACACCACCGGTTCGCGCTCCCCGGGGGCGCTCGCGGACTGCCTGGGCGCCACCGTGCTCCAGTTGCGCTCCTCCTCCACGATCGCCGAGAAGCACTCCTTCCTGCTGGCCGACCTCGGCGGGCTGGTGCCCGCCCACCTCAGCTACACCCCGCCGCCGGACCGCACCCAGCCGGCCCGGCAGCCCCGCGAGGCGGTCGGCCAGGACGCGCTGCTGGCCTGGGCCCGCGCGGGCTGCGCCGTTCCGGACGGCACCCCCGGTGTCAAGCAGCTCAACCTCTGGGCCTTCGCGGTGCAGCAGCTGCCGCAGAACGCGGGCGCGGCGTCCTGGGTCTGCCTGCGCGCCGACCGCTGGAACGGCGAGGGCAGCGCCGCGACCGCCGTGCTGCTGCCGAACGCCCGGGGCCCGCAGCGCACGGGCGGCGGGCCGGGCCGGGCCTGCAGCCGGTTCGAACAGGACACGGTGGGGTGGACGTGGTGGCGCTCGCCGCAGGGCACCGAGTTCCTGCTGGCCGCGGGCAGCCGGCGGGTCGGCCGGATCACGGCCAAGGGACCGGACTGGTCGGCCGACCGGGCCACGCCGGACCACACCCTGGCGGTCGAGCGGCCCGGCCGGGCCGCGGTCACGCTGGAGGCGGTGCTGGACGGCGGCACCCGGATCGCTCCGCTGCGGTGAGGGCGGCCGCGGGAGCCTCCCCCTCGGCAGCCGCCCCCGGTGCGCCCGCCGGCCGCGGGCGCACCGACGCCCGACGGTGCCTCAGGCCGCCCAGCGGGCCCGGACGTCCAGGCGTCGCAGCAGCGGATGCGCGTCCCCGGCGGTCCCGGACCCGGTCCGCCGTCCCGTCACGCGGCGCGCCCACCAGGCGGACGCCAGGTTCGAGGAGAGCAGCGGGCGCCCGCTGGTGTCCTCCCGCGCGAGCTCGGCGAGCGCGCCGAGCGTCCCCATCCCGGTCCCGGTGAACAGCAGCGCGGAGTCGTCGGGGATCCCGTTCTCCTGCTGGTGGGCCCGTATTCGCTCGCGGATCCGGCCCGTGGTCACCTCGTAGGGGTCGAAGTGGTCGGACCCGTCCGGGGCCGTCCCGGCGGGCACGAGGACGACGCCGTCCACCGTGAGCCCGGCCCGCTCCCAGAAGGCGCGGGAGGTCGCGGTGAGCCACGGCTGGTAGGGCGAGACCAGGGTCAGCCGGTTCACCCCGAGCGCCTCGCAGGCGGCCAGGATCGCCTGCGTCGAGGAACTGACCGGGAACCCTGAGCGGTTCGACATCTCCTCGCACAGGGCGCGGTCGCCCGCCGGGTCCAGCAGGTAGTGCGAGGCACTGCAGGCGACCACGGCCGCGTCCAGCCGCATGCCGCCGAAACCGTCGAGGGTGTCGGGAAGGACCCGGTTGTAGGTCTCCAGCATCTCCCGGAGCTCCACCCCCGGCGTGGTGGGGAAGCGGGAGGTGTACACGTGCACGGCGGCACCGATCAAGCGGTTGAACTCCGGCTCCGCCGTGGGGTTCTCCGGGGGGACGACGACTCCGAGTCTGGGCAGCGAGAAGAGATCCATGGCCGCACAGTAGGCCGAACGCCGAGACAGGGGACAGATCCGCCGACGTTAAGCGACAGACCACTCACAAGCGCTTTGCACGCCGTTCCCGTTGTTGACATTCCTTGACACTCCCCCACAGAGCCCTGACCCGAATCCCCTTGTCCGCCACATCCGTTCGGTGAACCCTGGTGATCACAGCCGCCCCGTGGACCGGACCGCACACGCGTGGCCACGCGGCCGGCCTCCCTGGGGCCGGCCCTTTCCCGAAGGAGCAAGCCCCGTGCCTGCCGCCGCAGAACACGCCGGAAGGAAGCAGGTGCACCTCGCCGTGCAACTGCCGGCCATCCACAACGTGACCGTCTGGTCGGACCCCCGTTCCGAGAGCCAGATCGCGATCGACTCCTTCATCCGGCTCGCACGGACCGCGGAACGCGGCAAGTTCGACTTCTTCTTCCTGGCCGAAGGGCTGCGGCTGCGCGAACACAAGGGCCAGGTCTACGACTTGGACGTGGTGGGCCGCCCGGACAACCTGACGGTGCTCGCCGCGCTCGCCGCCGTCACCGACCGGCTCGGGCTCGCCGCGACCGTCAACACCACCTTCAACGAGCCCTACGAGGTGGCCCGCAAGCTGGCGACCCTGGACCTGCTCAGCGGCGGCCGGGCGGCCTGGAACGTGGTCACCAGCTACGACGCCTTCACCGGCGAGAACTTCCGCCGCGGCGGCTTCCTCGCCGAGGCCGACCGCTACACCAGGGCGGCCGAATTCCTGCAGACCACACGCGAGTTGTGGGACAGCTGGGCGGACGGCGACGTACCCGCCGACGCGGCGGACGGCCGGTTCGTGCGCCCCGGCGCCGGCACCTTCGCCCACCGCGGCACGCACTTCGACATCGCGGGCCGGTTCACCACCCCGCGCGGCCCGCAGGGCCATCCGGTGATCATCCAGGCCGGGGAGTCGGACGTGGGGCGGGAGTTCGCCGCCTCCGACGCCGAAGTCATCTTCAGCAAGTACAACCGGCCCGACGAGGCCCGGGCGTTCTACCGGGACGTGAAGTCGCGGCTCGCCGCGTACGGCCGGCGCCCGGACGACCTGAAGATCCTGCCCACCGCGACCGCCGTGGTGGCCGACACCGACGAGGAGGCCACCGCGTACGCGGACGAGATCACCCGCGCGCAGGTGAGCCCGCAGACCGCGATCGCCCACCTGGAGGGCGTCTGGGGCCGCGACCTCTCGGCGTACGACCCGGACGGACCGCTGCCCGACATCGAGCCGGCGCCGGACGCCCTCCTGCTGAAGGGGCACTCGGTGTTCCGCAAGGGCCGTGAGGAGACGGCGCGGCGGTGGCGCAAGATCGCCGACGAGCGCGGGCTGAGCATCCGTCAACTGATGATCGAGGTCCACGGCGGCCAGAACTTCGTCGGCAGCCCGCAGACCGTCGCCGACACGATCGACCGCTTCGTACAGAGCGAGGCGGCCGACGGCTTCGTCCTCGTACCGCACCTGACGCCCGACGGCCTGGGCGACTTCGTGGACCGGGTGGTTCCGCTCCTCCAGGAGAAGGGCGTGTTCCGCGAGGAGTACACCGGAACGACGCTCCGCGACCATCTCGGCCTCGGCTCCCCGAAGGAGACCTCGTGACCGCCACCCCGTCCGACTCCCCGCTGCACCTGGCCGTCGCGCTCGACGGCGCGGGCTGGCACCCGGCCGCCTGGCGGGCCCCGGACGCCCGGCCGTCGGAGCTGTTCACCCCCGGCTACTGGGCGGGCCTCGTGGCCGAGGCCGAGCGGGGGCTGCTCGACTTCGTCACCCTGGAGGACGGCCTCGGTCTGCAGTCCGAGCCCTTCCACCGCCCCGACGACCGCACCGACCGGGTCCGGGGCAGCGTCGACGCCGTTCTGCTGGCCGCCCTGCTCGCGCCGCTGACCGACCGCATCGGCCTGGTACCGACCACGAACGTCACCCACACCGAACCGTTCCACCTCGCGACCGCCATCGCGACCCTGGACCACGCCGCCCGCGGCCGGGCGGGCTGGCGGCCGCAGATCGCCTCCCGCGCCTCGGACGCCGCCCACTTCGGCCGCCGCACCACCCCGCAGCTCACCGACGACGACATCCGCGACCCCGAGCTGATCGCCAAGCGGCTCCGCCCGCTCTTCGCGGAGGCCGCCGACGTGGTCGAGGTGGCACGACGGCTGTGGGACAGCTGGGAGGACGACGCGGAGATCCGGTCCGTGCCGACCGGCCGCTTCATCGACCGCGACAAGCTGCACCACATCGACTTCGAGGGCGAGCACTTCAGCGTCCGGGGGCCGGCGATCACCCCGCGCCCGCCGCAGGGCCAGCCGCTGGTCGCGAGCCTGGCCCACGCCTCGACGCCGTACGAGTTCGCGGCCCGCGCCTCGGACGTCGTCTTCGTCACCCCGCACGACCGCCCCGGCGTCGAACGGATCCTCGCGCAGGTCGACGAGGCCGTCGCCGACACCGGCCGTGACCTGCGGGCCAGGCCGCTGCGGCGGTTCGCGGACCTGCTCGTGCTGCTGGACGACAGTCCGGCGGCCGCCGCCGACCGCAAGGCCCGGCTGGACGAGCTGGCGGGCGCCGAACTCGCCTCGGACGCCGTGGTGTTCACCGGCACCGCGGCCGCTCTGGCCGATCTGCTGCTCGACTGGCGCTCGGCCGGGCTGGACGGGTTCCGGCTCCGCCCGGCGGCGCTGCCGCACGACCTCGAAGCGATCACCCGGGCCCTGGTACCGGAGTTGCAGCGCCGGGGTGCCTTCCGCACGGCCTACACGGCGACGACGCTGCGCGGTCACCTGGGGTTGGAGCGGCCGGCGAACCGGTACGCGCGGGTCTGACCTCGGCCCGGTGCGCTCAGCGGTGCGCCGCGGCGGGCCTGCTCAGGAGCGCTTGCTCAGGGGTGCTTGCTCAGGGGTGCGCCGCGGCCCGGTCGCCCGCCGGCTGTCGGCCGAGGGCCTCGCAGCCGCGGCGCACCGCCTCCTCCGCGGTGAGCCGGCCGCCCTGGGCGAACGCCGCCGCGAAGGCCGCCGCCCCCAGGACCTCCTCGGCGGCCGCCGCGATCCGGTCCGTGTCGCCGCGCTCGGCGGGCGGCAACGGGGCCCCCACACCCCGGCGTGCCGCGTCCGCGGCGCCGAGCAGCAGGGCCGCGCACTCGGCGCCGCGCCGCCCGGCGGCTCCCCGGCCGGCGACTGCGGCCGCGCCGGCCAGGCCCTCCAGGGAGAGGGCCAGCGCGCGCGGCTCGTCGAGGGAGCGGGCGACCGCCCAACCGCTCAGGTGCCGGTCGGCCGCCAGGTCGGCGTCGCCCCGGAGTTCGGCGACGAAGCCGAGCTCCGCGAGGAGCAGGTGGTCGCCCGCCTCCGAGGACACCTCCGCGTAGCCGTCGCGGATGTGCGCCAGATGGGCCTCGGCGGCGGCCAGGTCCCCCGAACGGCGGGCGCCGAGCGCGAGGCCCATCTCGGAGTGGATCTCCCCGTACTTGTAGCCCTGTTCGGCGGCGATCCGGCGGGCCTGTTCGTGCAGCTCCCGGCCGCGTTCCCAGTCGTGGGCCAGCAGGGCGAGCCGGCCCAGCCCGGACAGCCGGGCCGACACCTCGGCCTCCAGCCCCAACTCCCGTGCGATGTGCAGTCCTTCACGCTGGCGGCGGGCCGCCTCCGGGTACTCACCCTTGATCTCGGCGAGCGCGGCGAGCGGTGAGACCGTCTGCAACTCGCCCCAGCCGTCGCCCAGTTCGCGGAAGAGCGCGGCACTGCGCAGACCGTCGCGGCCGAGACCGGCGAGGTCGCCGCGGACCAGGGCGAGGGTGGCCCGCAGACCGAGTGCGGCGGCCGTGCCCCACTGATCGCCCTCCTCGGCGAAGACCGCGAGGGCGCGCGCGTTCAGCTCCTCGCCCTCGGCGGCCTCGCCCGCGCTGAACAGGCCGTACGCGCAGAGCCACAGGGCCCGGGCACGGCGCACCGGGTCGGGCACCGCACCGGCCGACGCGACCGTACAGGCGAGCGCGTGCGCCTCCGCGCGGTCGCCGGTGAGGAGTGCGAACGCGCCGTGCAGGAGCGCGAGTTCGGAGCTGGGCCGGGGAGCGGCGGCGAGCGCGGCGGCCAGGCTGCGGCGGCCCTCGGTGAGCCGGCCGCGCAGCAGCCACCACCAGGCCAGGGCGGTGGCCAGCCGGACCGCCTCGTCGCCGTCCCCTTCCGGGGTCCGGCGCAGCGCCTCGTCGAGGGCCGCGCGCAGATTGCCCGCCTCGGCGTCCAACCGGGCGAGCCAGGGCCGCTGGTCCGCGCCGCGCAGCCGGGGCTCGGCGCGCTCGGCGAGCGCGAGGTAGTGGCGCAGGTGGCGCCCTCGCACGGCGGCGAGGTCCGCCATCTCGTCCAGGCGTTCGGTGGCGTACGCGGCGACGGACTCCAGGAGGCGGTAGCGCCGCCCGGTGGGCTGGTCGACGACGACCACCAGGGAGCGGTCGACGAGCCGGGTCACCAGGTCGAGGACCTCGTAGCGGGTCACGCCGTCGCCCGCGCAGGTGGACTCCGCGGCGTCCAGGTCGCAGCCGTCGCTGTGCACCGCCAGGCGGCGCAGCACGATCCGTTCGGGTGCGCTGAGCAGCTCCCAGCTCCAGTCGATCACCGCGCGCAGGGTCTGCTGGCGGGCCGGGGCGCCGCGGCGGCGGGAGCTCAGGAGCCGGAACCGGTCGCCCAGCCGGGTCGCCAGCTCCCGGACCCCCAGGGTGCGTACGCGGGTGGCGGCAAGTTCCAGGGCGAGCGGGATGCCGTCCAGCCGGCGGCAGATCTCGGCGACGGCCTCGCGGTCGGCGAGGTCGCCGCCGTCCGGGTCGCGGGGGAAGCCGGGGTCGTGGGCGGCGGCGCGCTCGCTGAACAGCCGCACGGCGTCGTCGGTCGGCAGCGGCTCGACCAGGAACACCGCCTCGCCCGTCAGGCCCAGCGGCTCCTGGCTGGTGGCCAGCACCCGCAGGTCCGGTGCGGTGCGCAGGAGCAGCTCGGCGAGTTCCGCCGCCGCGTCGACGACGTGCTCGCAGTTGTCCAGGACCAGCAGGGTGCGGCGGTCCCGCAGCGCCGTGGCGAGCCGGTGGACGGGCGAGGCGGGCCCCGCCCCGCCGCCCGTGCCCGGCGGCGCGGGGGCGTCGTCCCGGACGCCGAGCGTGGTGGCGACGGCCTGGGCCAGGTCGGCGGCGGTGCCGCCGCGGACCCCCGCGAACTCCACCAGCCAGATCCCGTCGGGGCGGTTCCCGGCCGGCTCCCGCGCGGCCACGGCGGCGGCGGCCGCGACGGCCAGCCGGGTCTTGCCGACGCCGCCGGCGCCGGCCAGGGTCACCAGGCGGGTGTCGTCCAGGAGCCGGGACACCTGGGCGACGGCCGCGTCCCGTCCGATCAGGCGGGTCAGCGGGACCGGCAGGTTGGCGTGTTCGCCGGCGGGCGGGGCGGGAGCGGGGGCGGGGGCCACGGGCGGGGCGGGGGCCACGGGGGCTACGGGCGCGGCGAGCGAGGCGGCGGCCGGTGCCGAACCGGCCCGCGCGGTGCCCGGGCCGGGGTCCGGACCGCGGTCCGGGCCGGGTTCCAGGCCGGGTTCCAGGCCGGGGTCCTGGCGCAGGACGGCCCGGTGGAGGGTGGTCAGCGCGGGGGCCGGGTCGACGCCCAGCTCCTCGGCGAGGCGGGTGCGGAGGTCCTCGTAGCTCGCGAGCGCCTCGCTCTGACGGCCCGCGAGGTAGAGGGCGCGCATCTGGACGGCGCGCAGCCGCTCGCGCAGCGGGTGCCCGGCGACGAGGGCGGCGAGCTCGCCGGCGAGCAGCGCGTGGTCACCGGCGAGGAGCCGCGCCTCGGCCTGGTCCTCCAGGACGGCGAGCCGCTGCTCGGCGAGGCGGCACGCCGCCGACCGGACGAAGTCCGCGTCGGCGAAGTCCGCGTACGCCGGCCCCCGCCACAGGTCGAGGGCCTCGGTCAGGAGTTCCGCCCGGGCGCGCGGGTCGCGGACGCCGCCGGCGTCGGCCACCAGGGCGCCGAAGCGGTCGGCGTCCAGCTCGCCGGCGCCGCGGTCCAGCCGGAGGCGGTAGCCCGCGCCCTGGCGCAGCACCCGCTCCCGGCCGAGCACCCGGCGCAGCTGGGAGACCTTGCCCTGGAGCGCGCCCTCGGGCTTCCCGGGCGGTTCGTCGCCCCACAGGTCCTGGATGAGGCGGTCGGCGGAGACCGGACCGCCGCCGTGCGCCAGCAGGTCGGCGAGGAGCCCCCGGACCTTGACCTCGGGGACGGTGATCTCCTCGCCGTCGTCGCCCCACACCACGAGTGGCCCCAGTACCCCAAACCGCATGTCGGTCACCGTACCGCGCCCCGGTGGCGCCGGACCGGCCCGGGGGGATCTTCGACGGGCCGTCAGCCAACCGTCAGCGCACCCTCAGCGGGTCCACAGCGGATCCGCAGCGGCCCGGAAGGGCCCTCGGGCAGGGTCGGAACCACCGAGTCGCCGAGCGGCGGGAAGGAGTGACCGACATGACCAGGTACGCGGGCCGCCGGGCCGTCGTCCTCGGCCAGGACACCGACATCGGCCTGGCCATCGCCAAACGCCTGGTGGAGGGCGGGGCGCTGGTCCTGCTGGCCGCCCGCACCGCCGAGGAACGCGCCCGGGCCAGGGCCGAGCTGGGCTCCACCGCCACCGTCGTCGAGCGCGCCGAGGACGGCGGTACCGGCCTCGACGACACCGACCTCCTGTTCGCCGATGCCGTGGCGGGGGTCCGCCCGCTGCTGCCGTACCTCCGGGACGGCGGCGCGGTGGTGCTCACCGCCCCGGCGCCGCCCTCCGACGCCGTGCGGGCGCTCGCCGCCGAACTGGTCGCGCGCGGCATCCGGGTCAACGCGGTGGCCCCGGGCTGCATCGAGGCGGCGCCCGCGGGCGGCCCGGCGCTGCCGCCGCTCGGCCGGCTCGGCTCCGCCGAGGAGGTCGCCCGCGCCGCGCTCTTCCTGGCCACCGACGCGACCTTCACCACCGGCGCCCGGCTCCCCGTCGACGGCGGGCTGGGCCACGCCTAGCCGGCCCGCGACCTCCTCTTCGCACCACCCGTCCGCCCCGTCCCCTGGAACATCCGGAGCACGCCCCATGAGCACCTCACCCGACATCACCGACGCTCCCGGCGCGGAGACCCCTTCCTCGCCCCCCGCGGCGGCGGGGGGCGAGGAACCGCAGAAGCTTCCGCTGCTCGCCCTGATCGCCCTCGCCACCGCCGTCTTCATCACCAGCCTCACCGAGACCCTCCCCGCCGGCCTGCTCCCCTCGATGAGCTCGGACCTCGCGGTGAGCGAGTCCGCGACCGGCCAGACCGTCACGATCTACGCGATCGGCACCGCCCTGACCGCGATCCCGCTCGCCTCGGCCACCGCCGGCTGGCGGCGCAAGCGGCTGCTCCTGACGGCCATGGCGGGCTTCGCCGTGGCCAACACCGTCACGGCGGTGTCGTCGATCTACGGGCTGACGATGGTCGCGCGGTTCGTCGCGGGTGTCGCCGCCGGTCTGGCCTGGGCGCTGCTCGCCGGCTACGCACGGCGGATGGCCCCCGTGGCACTCCAGGGCAAGGCGATCGCCATCGCGATGGCCGGCATCCCGGTCGCGCTCTCGCTCGGCGTCCCGGCCGGCACCTTCCTCGGCACCCAGACCGACTGGCGCGTGCCGTTCTTCGTGATGACCGGTCTCACCGTCCTGCTGCTGGTGTGGATCTCCGCCACCGTGCCCGACTACCCCGGCCAGCAGGCCGGCGAGCGGCCGAAGATGCTGCGCGCACTGAAGGTGCCCGGGGTGACCCCCGTGCTCTTCGTGACGCTGGTCTTCGTCCTCGCGCACACCGTGCTGTACGCCTACATCGCCACCTTCCTCGACGACCACGGCCTGGGCGGCAGCACCGACCTGGTGCTGCTGGTCTTCGGCGGCGCCTCGCTCGCGAGCATCTGGATCGTGGGCTCGCAGATCCACGCCAAGCTGCGCGCGCTCACCGTCGCCAGCACCCTGCTCGTCGCGGTGGCCGCGCTGCTGCTCGCGGTGCTCGCCGACACCACGGCCCTGGTGTACATCGCGGCCGCCCTGTGGGGTCTGGGCTGGGGCGGCATTCCGACCCTGCTGCAGACGGCGGTGGCCGACGCGGGCGGTGACCAGGCCGACGCGGCCCAGACCATGCTCGTGACGCTGTGGAACGTCGCGATGGCCGCCGGCGGCATCATCGGCGGTGTCCTGCTCGACGTGAGCGGCAGTGACTCCTTCCCCTGGACGGTGCTGCTGCTCCTGCTGCCGGTGCTCGTGGTGGTCCTGGTGGCCCGCGGCCACGGCTTCCCCGCCAAGCGGCCCACGCCCCAGAGCTCCTAGGCTCCTAGGCTCCTAGGCCTCCTGGAGCTTTTTGAGCTCCAGGAGCGCGACCGGGCGGGGTCCAGTGATCCCGCCCTCCCCGGAACGGCCACCGAAGGCAACCTGACCCCCGGGCCTTCGGTGGCTTCCGGCGTTCCCCCGGCCTCTTGGCTCGCCTCTCCGCGTACCCGCCGTACCCGCCGTACCCGCCTGCCTCCCGCTCCCCCGCCATGCCGCGCCGTGCGGCCCAAGTTCCGGGTGTCGCGGCAGATTTCATGAGCTGTTGACACGAGCGCCGGGGCTGCCGTCCGTGCCCGCCCGGGCCGGAGCCGCCGCCCGCCCGTCCACAGCCCGCTGACCAGCGGCCGAACGGCTTCGGGTACGCCTGCGGTCGCCGGCCGCCGGCCGGGCGGGCAGCCTCGCCGGATCTGTGCCGGGAGCATTTCCACAGCGTGTCTCCGCAGGTCGGAGCGGATATCCGGCCGGTCGGCCGGGTTCCGCCTGGTCGTCGTGCCAAGCGGTACTTTTGTTGTGCGAACGACGCCCCGGGCCGCGACCCGGGGAGCGGACGAGGGTGGGCACGGAGGGGCGTGGCGTCCGGAGGAGGAGCAGGGAAGATGAGGACCGTACTCGTGGTGGAACGGGAGATCAGCTCCGCCGAATCGATGGTGCGCGACCTGCGCCGGCAGGGCTTCGTCGCCCGCAGCGTGGGCACCGGCGCACAGGCCCTCCGCACGTACCGCGAGGCCGATCTGGTGCTGCTCTCGCTGGAACTGCCGGACGTCGACGGCATCGAGGTGTGCCGGAGCCTGCGGACCGAGAGCGACGTCCCACTGATCGCCTTCACCCGTCGCGACGACGAGTTGGAGCGGGTGCTCGCCCTGAAGGCGGGAGCCGACGACTGCGTCGCCCAGACCTGGGGCTTCCGGGAGATGGGGGCCCGCATCGACGCGGTGCTCCGCCGGTCCTCCCGCCGCTCCGGGCCGGCGGCGCCCGAGGCCATCTCGCTGCTCCCGCTGCACATCGATCCGCGGACCCGCGAAGTGCGCCTGCGCGACCGGCTGATCGAGGTGACGTCGAAGGAGTTCGAGCTGCTCTACATCCTCGCCGCCAACTCCGAGACCGTGGTGTCGCGCAAGGAGTTGATGGCGAAGGTGTGGGGCAGTGACTGGGGGCAGGCCAGCCGCACCATCGACACCCATGTGAGCACCCTGCGCGCGAAGCTCGGCTCCAGCCGGTGGATCATCACCGTCCGCGGGATCGGCTACCGGATGGGACACGCCGCACGGTCGAAGGGACCGGCGCCCGGCGACCCGTCCGGCGCCCCGGCCGCCCCGCACGGTGGGGCCGCCGAGGATCAGCGGGTGGCGAACTCGGTCTGGTAGTCGGGCAGGGCGATCGTGCCGCTGACCTTCCGGCCCAGCTCCAGCATCCGGTTCAGGACCCAGCGCCGGCCCAACAGTCCGTCGCGCAGCCGGAGTCCGGCCGCCGTGCCCGGCGCCAGGAAGGGCCCGGTCCGGTCGCCGCCCCGCTGGCAGCCCTCGGCGTAGCCGCGCACGGCGTCCTCGTACCGGGCGAAGGCGGTGCGGTGGTCGCCCCGGGCGCGGGCGAGTTCGCCGGCCAGGACGTACGCGGCGACCATCGCGGTACCGGTGCCCATGCCGCCGATGGTCGCGCCGCAGGCGGCGTCCCCGACCAGGGCGATCCGGCCGGCGGACCAGGCGGGGACGTCCGCCCGGCTGATCGAGTCGAAGTACAGCTCCGGGGCCTCGCGCAGACTCTCCAGCAGTCGTGGCACCTCCCAGCCGAGACCCGCGAAGGCGTCCGCAAGCAGCGCCTTCTGCTGCTCCTGGTCGTGCCGGTCGTAGGGCAGCTCGGGTGAGGCGAACAGGAAGAAGGCGCCGGCCCGGGTCCGGTCCCGGTGGTCCGCGCCGACCGCGGCGAGCCGCCCGGGCACGTTGAGGCCGACCGAACCGGGCGGCAGACCGAGGTAGTTGGGCAGTTGCCAGGTGGCGGCGTAGTAGCCGAGGTGGCGGACGAAGCGCCGCTCGGGGCCGAAGGCCAGCCGGCGGACGGTGGAGTGCAGACCGTCCGCGCCGACCACCAGGCCGAACTCGCGCGGCGAACCGTGGCGGAACTCCACCCGGACGCCGTCGGGCGTCTCCTCCAGCGCGGTCACCGTGTCGCCGAAGACGTACTCGGTGGACGGCAGGCTGTGCCGGTGGAGCAGCCGGGCCAGTTCGCCGCGCGGCACCTCGACCTCGCCGCCGGCGAAGTCCGCCGGCAGGTGGAGCCGGCGCCGACCGTGCCGGTCGACGAAGTCCATCGGGCTGCCACCGGTGTCGATCCGGCGCAACTCGTCGAGCAGGCCCATCCGTTGCAGCACCGTCAGGTGCGCGTCGCCGCGGAAGTCGACGGCCTGGCCGCCGCCGCGCAGGGCGGGAGCCAGCTCGACGACGGTGGGCTCGAAGCCGTACTGCCCCAGCCAGTACGCCAGTGCCGGGCCGGCGATGCTCGCGCCCGAGATGAGGACTTTGGTACCCATGTGAACCACTCCGTCCGGGAGAACCGAGAAACTGTGTCCACTGGACACTGATCGCTGCTGTGTACGGTAGACGCAGTTAGGTCGGTTCGGCAAGGGCCGACCCGGAACGGGACGGGAGCGGGAGCTTGAGCAGCACATCCGGCGACGGGGCCGAGGCGACGGCACGGCTGCTCTGGGGGCCGCCCCCGAAGCCGACCCGCGGGCCCAAACCGGCGCTCAGCCTGGACCGGATCGCCCGGGCCGGGATCGGGATCGCGGACGCGGAGGGACTGGGCGCCGTCTCCATGCAGCGGGTGGCCGGCCTGCTCGACTACACCAAGATGGCGCTCTACCGCTATGTGCCGGGCAAGGCCGAACTGGTGGCCCTGATGGTCGAGACGGCGATCGACGAACCGGCCGGGACCGGACCGGGGGCCCCGGCGGCGAACCGGGACCCGATGGGCGCCTCGCCCGCCTGGCGCGCCGAACTCCACTCCTGGGCAGGCCAGTTGGCCACCACCTTCGGCGCGCACCCCTGGCTGATCGACGCCACCGTCGGCCCCCGGGTGCTCGGCCCGAAGGAACTCGGCTGGCTGGAGCGGGTGGTGGCCGCTCTCGACGGCACCGGACTGACCGGGCCGGAGCGGATGGACACCGCCGTCCTGCTGGCCGGCCACGTCCGCAGCATCACCGCACAGGCGCGCGCGGCCGGACCGGGCGGGGAGCCGGAGTCCCGACTGCTGGCCGTCGTCGGCGGGCTGGTCCGGGAGCACGCCGACCGCTTCCCGGCACTCGCGGCGGCGATGGCCGTGCGGGACGGGCGTGACCGGGCGCTGGAGTTCGGCCTGGAGCGCATCCTGGACGGCCTGGCGGCCCTGATCTCCCGGCGGAACGGGCTGACGGGCTGACGGGCGTCCGGTCGTCAGCCCACGTCAGCCCACGTCAGCGGTGGCGCGGGTCAGCGCGGGTCACGCGGGTCGGCGCGAGTGGCGCAGGTCCTCCAGCTCGGTGGTCATCCGGCCGAGGAAACGGGCCACCGCCGCCAGCTCCGCCGGGGTGAACTCGCCGCGCACCGCCTCGGTGCGCCGGGCCACCGGCGCGAACCACTCGGCGGCCATCCGCCCGGCACCGGGCAGGTAGTGCACCAGAACCTGCCGGCGGTCGGCGGCGTCCCTGGTCCGGCGGATGTGTCCGGCCCGCTCCAGCCGGTCCAGGACAGCGGTGACCGCCCCCGAGGTGAGGGCCAGCTCCTCGCCGAGCCGGCCGGGGGTGATCCCGCCCCGGCCGGGCTCGGCCCGCATCACGGCGAGCAGCGCCTGGACGTCGGTGGCGTGCAGACCGCTGGCGGCGGCGAAGCCGTGCCCGAGCAGGTTCATCTCGGAGGCGAGGGCCTGGAGGAGCCGCCCGAGCGCCGGGGTGTCGGAGGGTACGGTCGCGGACGGGTCCGCAGGCGCCGGGCTGTCGGACGGTGCCGGGGCGGGCGGGGGCGTGCTCGGGTCCTGCTCCGACAAGGTCATCCGCTCCGGTCGCCTACGGTGTTCCACCCGCTGTTACCCGTTCAGCCTAACCGGCCGGCCACCGTCAGACGGGCTCGCCGACCGGCTCGGGCGCCGCCGTACCGACCGCCGTGCGACCCGGCCGGGCCGGCCACCAGACCCGCTCGCCCAGGTCCCGGACCAGCGCGGGCACCAGCAGCGAGCGCACCAGTAGGGTGTCCAGCAGCACGCCGAAGGCGACGATGAACGCGATCTGGGCCATGAAGGCCAGCGGGATCACACCCAGCGCGGCGAAGGTCGCGGCCAGCACCACCCCGGCCGAGGTGATCACTCCGCCGGTGGCCGTCAGCCCGCGCAGCACCCCCTCCCGGGTCCCGACCCGCATCGTCTCCTCACGGACCCTGGTCATCAGGAAGATGTTGTAGTCCACCCCCAGCGCGACCAGGAACACGTACCCGTACAGCGGCACGGAGGGGTCGATGGCGGAGAAGCCGAAGACGTGGTCGAAGACCACCGCGCTGACGCCGAGCGTGGCCAGGTAGGAGAGCGCGACGGTACCGGCGAGCAGCAGCGGAGCGAGCAGCGAGCGCAGCAGGACCACGAGCACGGCGAGGATGCAGAGCAGCACGACCGGCATGATCAGCGCCCGGTCGCGCTCCGCCGTGATCCGGGTGTCGTACTGCTGCGCGGTGTAGCCGCCCACCAGCGCGTCCCCGCCCGGCACCGCGTGCACGGCCTGCCGCAGGCTCCGGACGGTGGCGACGGCCGCGTCGCTGTCGGCCGGGTCGGCGAGCGTGACGTCCAGCCGGACCCGCCCGTCCACCTCCGCCGGGGCACCGCCGGGCGCACCGCCGGTGTACGGGCGGACGCCGGCCACCCCGGGGACGGCTGCCGCGGCGGCGACCGCCTCGGCCCGCCCGGCGGCGGCGATCACCACGGCCGGATTGCCGGCGCCGCCGGGGAAGTGCTTCGAGAGCAGCGCCTGCCCGGCCGCCGAGGGCTGGGCCTTGATGAAGAGTTCGCTCTGCGGGACGCCGCCCGAGTCCAGGGTCGGCGCGAAGGCGGCCAGCGCGGCGAGCACGGCCAGGCCGGCGGCCCAGGTGACCCGCGGCCGGCTCCCGACCAGGGCGGCCACCCGCTGCCAGACGGCGTTCACCGGGGCGCGCCCGTCGGCGGCCGGCCGGGCCGGCCAGTAGGCGGCGCGGCCGAGCAGGACGAGCGCGGCCGGCAGGAAGGTCAGCGCGGAGAGCACCGCGCAGCCGATGCCGATCGCGCCGACCGGGCCGAGCGCCCGGTTGTTGGTGAGGTCGGAGAGCAGCAGGACGAGCAGGCCGAGGGCGACCGTCGTCCCGGAGGCCGCGATCGGCTCGACGGACTGCCGCCAGGCGGTGCGCATCGCCGCGAACCGGTCACCGTGGAGGTGCAGTTCCTCGCGGAAGCGGGCGGAGAGCAGCAGTCCGTAGTCGGTGGCCGCGCCGATCACCAGGATCGACAGCAGACCCTGCACCTGGCCGTCCACCCGGACCAGGCCGTGGTCGGCGAGCAGGTAGACCAGCGCGCAGGAGATCCCGAGGGCGAACACCGCGCCGAGGATCACCAGCAGCGGCAGCAGCAGGCTGCGGTAGACGGCGAGCAGGATCAGCAGCACCACGCCGAGGGCCACGCCGAGCAGCAGTCCGTCGATGCCGGCGAAGGCACCGCCGAGGTCGGCAGCGACCGCTGCCGGACCGGCCAGGCCGACGGTGGTGCCCGGGACCTGGTCGGCGAGTTCGCGGACGGCGCGGACGCTGTCCCCGGTCTGCCGCCCGAGGTCGGAGCGGAGCTGGACGACGCCCTGGAGCGCCGTGCCGTCCTCGGACGGCACGGCGGGCGACACCCGGCCGGTGGCACCGGGGACGGCCGAGGCCTCCTGCAGCGCCCGGCCGGCGGCGGCGCGCTGGGCCTCGCCGACCGCTCCGGCGCGACTCTCCCAGACCACGATCACCGGGAGCGTGGCCGCCGTTCGGAAGTCCTCCCCGAGCCGGGCCACCTCGGTGGACTCGGCGCTGCGGGGCAGGAAGGCGGCCCGGTCATTGGTGGCCACCTCGGAGAGCTTCCCGGCGTAGGAGCCGAAGGCGCCGCCCAGGCCGAGCCAGACGATCAGGAGGACGAGCGGAACCAGCAGTCTGGTTCGACGCCGGGAGGCGGGAGGGGGAGCGGCTGGACCGGTGCGCATCGCGGAGCGCCCTTCGGGCGGGGGCAGGTGACGGACCTCCGCATCCTATCTCTCGATGATTGAGAGACTTGGCCATCAAGAGGTATGGCGGCCCGACGGCTGCTTTTGACTCCCCCCGAGCAGCCCGGCCACCGAGAGCGCACCCCAGCCGACGGAGACGGCCACCGCCATCACCCGGTGCCGGCGCTCCGGCAGCGCGGTGGCCAGCAGGGCGGCATCGCCCAGGTCGGAGGCGATGCGCACCAGGGTGGCCGCGCGCAGCGCGGAGTCGTCGGGTGCGAAGGCCATCGCCAGGCCGCAGGCGGCGTCCCGGAAGGCGAGCGGGCGCAGACAGGCCGCGGTGGAGCGCGGCAGCGAGCCGTCGGCGGCGGTCAGTCCGGAGGGGGTGGCCAGCAGGGCGGGCCGGCGGGTCACGGCGAGGCCGTAGACGGCGGTGGCGGCGCCGGTCAGCCGGAGCAGACGAGAGTTCATGGCGCGGATCTCCCTGAGTCGGTGGGCGGGGTGGGTGAGCGAGGTGGGCGAGCGAGGTCGAGAGCGAGGTTCGTGGACGGCCCGTGGGTCCGGGAGGAAGGCTGGGCGGTTCGCGGCGCCTCCGGGCCGGAAGTCCCGCCGCCCTCAGTGGTGGCCGTGCCGGCCGAGGGTTTCCTCCGGGGCCGCTCCCGGGCGGGTCCACTGCGGGACGGGGCGGCTGGTCGGGCCCCAGGAGGCGGCACCGTCGGCGTCCGAGCGCCAGTACCAGCAGATCGGTGCGCCGTGCCCGCCGACCGGGGCCCCGACCTCGGGGGCCTCGGGCCAGCCCTCCGGGTCGTCCTGCCACCCCTCGCGGCGGCCGTAGGGCGTCATGTCGAGCAGGCCGAGGGAGCCGTTGACCGGCTCGTTGCCCCGGCCGGTCGTGGAGTAGGTGAGGAAGACCCGGCCGCCGTCACGCAGGAAACAGCGGACGTGCCCCATCTGTCCGCCGATCGGTGCCTCCAGGCCCCGCACCGAGTACCAGGGCTGGGCGTAGCCCATGAACTCGACGTAACGGGCCACCTCCTCCCATCGACCCGTCGTCAGGACGGCGAAGGAGACGCCGCGGGCGTTGAGGTAGACGGCGTCCTTCATGTGCCAGACCGTGGTGGTGCAGCCCTCGCACTGCCCCTGGTGGAGTGCGCCGTCGTACCACATGTGCTGGTAGGCCACGAGTTCGTCGCGGTCCTGGAACAGGTCCAGGAACGGGACGGGGCCGTCGGGGCCGACGACCTCGACCGTCCCGTCGAGCTCCACCATCGGCAGCCGTCGCCGGGCCGCGGCGATGGCGTCGGCCTCGCGGGTGTGGGCCTTCTCCCGGACCAGCAGCTCGTCCCGGGCGGCCTGCCAGGTCGCCAGGTCGACCACGGGCGGGCGCCCGGGCAGCGAGCGGGTCGAATCGTCCGACGTGGTCGTCATGGTGTCCTCCGTGGTGTCGTGGTGACCGGGCGGCGGCGTTCGCCCTCCTACGACACCAGAGAGGTCCGACAACACCCGGCCGGACGCGCACGCCCGGCCGAAATCCGCCGCCCCGACCCGGCGAGCAGACCCGCCGCACCGACTCCGCCGCACCGACCCGGCGACCCGACCCGATGCCCGACGACAAGCCCCCGGCCCGACCGAACGGCCCGCGCACCCCCTCGGGGTACGCGGGCCGCGAGCAGGATCTACCGGGTCAGCCCGTGATCGGCTTGGTGTCGAGGCGGACGTGGTCGACGGCCCAGAACCAGTTGTTGCCCGCGTCGTACATCCGGAACTTCAGGGTCACCGAGCGGGCTCCCGCCGGAACGGCGAACTGCTTGGTGACGAAGGCGTTCTGGACGTCCTTGCCGGCGTTGTCGTTACCGGTCGGGTCGCTGCTGTAGTGGACCAGCCGGGTCTCGGTGCCGTTGTCGAAGACGGCGGTGACGGTCGCCTTCTGCGGGGCCTCCTGCCGGTAGTGCGAATCGAAGGCGAGGTGGAGGGTGTTCGCGCCGGCCGGCAGCTGGACGGCGGGCGAGACCAGGGTGGAGTCGAAGACCCCCTTGCGGGACGGCGAACCGGTGTCGTCCCAGTCGTCCGGGTCGGCGACCGCGAGGATGCCCAGGCCGCGGCTGAAGTTGCCGCGGTCCTGCCCGGCCGGGGTGGACCAGGCGCGCTTGGTGTGGAACGTCCAGCCCTGGAGGCGGGTGGTGCCCTGCGGCATGGCCGGCGCGTTCACCACCGACCAGCCCTGCGGCGCCTGCGGCGTCCAGCCGAGCACGCCGGCAAGCGGCTGGAGGGAGCCGGCCAGCGACTCGAAGTCCTCGCCGAGCAGGTGACCGGCCATCACGGGGGCGGTGCGCGCCGCGATCTCGCCGTCGGCGATCGCGAAGCGGCTGCCGGCCGCCGCGCGGGCGGTGACCAGGATCCGGTGGGTGGCGCCGTCCGGCAGCACGGCGGGCGGGGTGACGTCCCACTCGGCGGTCGCGGTGGCACCGGCGGCGAGCGAGGCCGGCGGCGGGGTGACAGCGGTGACCGCCCAGCCGGCCGGCACGACCGGCTGGACCTCGATCGCGGTCAGCGCGGCGGTCGCGGTGAACCGGGCGGCGACCCGGGCCGGACGGCCGGGCAGCAGGATCGCCTCGTCGATCGTGGTGGAGGCGGCCTTGAGCGTGACGTCCAGGGCCAGCGGGTCCGCGAGGCCCATCGCCGGGTCGGTCACCAGGTGGTCGCCGTCCCACGGGAAGCGCCCGGCGATCCGGCGGCGGAAGCCGAGCTCGCCGCGGACGCCCACCGCGACGTCGTACCAGCCCTCCGGGCCGACCTTGACGTTGACGGTCCGGTCGTCGCCCGCCGCGACCCGCACCTCGCGCAGCCCGTCGCCGTAGGCGAGGTCGCCGACCAGGAAGGTCTGGGCGGTGCGGGTGCGGTTGATCACGTCGACCTCCAGCACCTTGCCGTTCTGCTCCTCGGAGAGCGAGATCTCGTACGCCGAGGCGGCGTCCCCGCGCAGGTGCCAGAGCGCGCCGTTCGGGCCGTGCACCCGCAGGTCGTAGCCCTCGGGGCCGACCGTCCAGACGTCGGAGAGGCGGCTCTTGGCACCCACGGTGTAGTGGCGCGGCGCGGTGCCGGGCGCCGGGTAGACGGCGAAGACGGCGGCCTGGCGGCCCTGGTTGATGAAGTCGACGGTCAGCTCGTCGCCCTTGAGCTTCGGCTTGACCAGCAGGTCGTAGGGGCTGATCCGGGCGGTGCGGGTGCCGCGCTGCTGCTGCGGGAAGGCCTGCGGATCGGGCACCGTGGGCGCGGGCAGCTTGCCGGTGTCGACGACCTTCTGCCGGTTGCCGCTGGTGTCGGGCAGCTGCGGCCAGACCGGGTTGCGCCCGGAGAAGTCGAAGACGTTGGTGAGGTCGCCGGTCACGGCTCTGCGCCACGGGCTGATGTTGGGCTCCTCGATGCCGAAGCGCTGCTCCAGCAGGCGCAGCACCGAGGTGTGGTCGTAGACCGTGGAGTCGACCACGCCGCCGCGCGTCCACGGCGAGACGACGATCATCGGGACGCGTACGCCCAGGCCCATCGGGTACGGGCCGGAGACCAGGGTCTCACCCGCGGGCAGGGTGTCGGACCAGGTGAGCGAGCCGTCGGCGGCCTTCACCCGGTACGTGCCGTCCTGGCCGACCACCCGGTGGTAGGTCGAGCCGCCCTTGGATACCCGGACCACGACCTCGCCGTCGACCGGGACGGTCGACTTGCCGCGCCCGGCGGCCAGCGGCGGGACGGGCGGCAGCTGGTGGTCGAAGAAGCCGCCGTGCTCGTCGTAGTTGAGGATGAAGACGGTCTTCTCCCACACCTCCGGCTTCGCGGCGAGCGCGGCGAGCAGCCGGGCCGTCAGGTGCTCGCCGTTCGGCGGGGCGTAGTTGGCGTGCTCGGAGAGCGCGGCGGGCGCGACCAGCCAGGAGACCTGCGGCAGCTGGTCGGCCTGGACGTCGGCGGTGAACGCCTCGACGAGGGCGTCGCCCATCGCGAAGGGGTCGTCCTTCTTCGCCGGGTCACCGACCGCGCGCAGGCCGCGCTCGTAGAGGGGCTCGCCCGGCTTGGCCTTGACGAAGGGGGTGAACCAGGCGAGCGCGTTGTCGTCGAAGTTGTCCAGCGCCTGGTAGGTCTTCCAGCTGATCCCGGCCTTCTGCAGCCGCTCGGCGTAGGTGGTCCACTCGTAGCCGCCGGGGATCTCGGTGTTGTCGGTCACCGGGGTGTCCCGCACGGTGCCGCCGCTGGTCCCGGTCATCAGGTGCTCGCGGTTGGTGTTGGTGTTGCACTGCACCGACGCGTAGTAGGCGTCACAGGTCGTGAAGACCGAGGCGAGCGCGTTGTAGAAGGGCATGTCGGCGGGCTCGTAGTAGCCCTGGCCGAGCCAGCCGCCGGAGCGGCGGGTGACCGAACCGTCGGCGCGGCCGTCGTTCCAGGCGTTCATCGAGTCGACGAAGCCGAACGCCGGGGCGCCCTGCTGGTAGGCGTTGGTGTGGGCCGCGTTCATCGGGAACGGCAGCAGGTGGCCCTCCTTGCGCCCCGGGTCGGGCTGGTGGAACACCGAGCGCCCGTTGACCCCGCGCACCGCCGTCCGGTCCCCGAAGCCGCGCACGCCGGGGAGCGTACCGAAGTAGTGGTCGAACGCGCGGTTCTCCTGCATGAACACCACGACGTGCTGGATGTCCGCCAGCTTGCCGGGGCGGGCCGGCGCGGCGAGCGCCTCACGCACGCTGAGCGGGAGGGCGGACAGCACGGCGGCCGCCGCCGCGCCGCCGAGCAGGGTGCGGCGCGACAGTTCGGGCATCGGAATCATCGGGGGACGGCTCCTTGGTCACGGGTGCTGGGCCTCCGTTTCGGCCCAGACCCGTTATGTATAGGCGTCCGAGACCAACGGAAGTGGACCGGTTCGATGGCGTTTCGATGACGGGCAGAGAACCCCGAGCTGTACAGACAACTTGACTGCACCTGCCGTCCCTCCCGCCGCCACCCGCGCAGCCGCCCTGGGCCGCCGCCGCCCCCGTCCCGGCCCCGGTCCGACCCCGGTCCGACCCCGCCGTCGGGACGGCCCTCAAGGCCGCCACCGTGACGGCTTGTGGCGGCAGGTAGTTGACGAACCGTCGGACTGCCCCGCCCGGGTCGTGAACAACCCTTGACGAGGCATGTGGTCTGTGGAAATCTCACGACAGGTCCAGGCCAATGATCTTTCCACGGGGGAGAAGATCGGACCGCTTGACGCATCAGGGGGGAACCTGGGAGTCGGGTCGGCCTTGCTCCAGCGGCCTGTCGACCGGTCCGCGGGGCGGCCCGGACCGCATCCGACGGCCGCGCCCTCCACCGGGCCGCACCGTCGCGGCGGAACCCGGTCGGACGGGTCACCGCAGCCCCGCCTCCGACTCCCGAATCGAGCCCGCCATGTCCGTCTCCCCCGTCGACTCCGCCACCACTCCAGGCTCGTCCGCCGCACCAGTCTCATCCGTCGTACCGGGCCCGTCCGCCGCGCCGGAGGAGGAGCCCGCGAGAGCGGCGAACACTCCGGCCCGGGCCGGGCGCCCCGCCTCCCCCGCCCAGCACGGGATCTGGCTGACGACCAGGCGGACCGCCGTCCCCGAGGCCTTCCACCTCGCCCTGCGGTTCCGTTTCGACCGGATCGACGCCGACGCCCTGGCCCGGGCCGTCGCCGCCACCGTCACCCGCCACCCCGCGCTCGCGGCGGCGCTGGTCGAGGAGGACGGCCTGGTCCGCGAGGTCCCGGCGGGGCGGCCGCCCGCGCTCACCGTCGTCGACGCGACGGCCGACAGCGCCGAAGGCCTGGCCAAGCGACTGGCCGAGGAACTGGCCCTCCCGTTCGACCTCGCCGCCGGACCGCTCGCCCGGTTCACCCTGCTCCGGCGGGCCGGTGGGGCGGCCGACCTGCTGGTGGTGGCCCACCACGCGGTGTTCGACGGGCACTCCAAGGACGTCCTGGCCGCCGACCTCGCCACCGCCTACGCCGCCGCGCGAGCCGACGGACCGGCCGCCACCGACTCCCCCGCCGCCGACCCCGCGACCTCCGCCCCCGCGACCTCCGCCCCCACGTCCCTCGACCCCGCCGCCCCCGACGACCGGCGTGACGCCCTCGGGATCGAACCCGAGCCCGAGGCCGTCCGCCGGGCGGCCTCCTTCCACGGCCCCCGGTGGGCCGCCGCCACCGACCCGGTGCTGCCCCACGGCCCCCGGGCCACCACCGACGCCGGCCGGGGCGAGGCCGTCACCTGGCGGCTCGACGGCGCCGGCCGGGACGACCTGGTCGACGCCGCGCGCGACTGCGGGGTCACCGTCTTCGAGTTCCTGCTCGCCGGCCTGCACGGCCTGCTGCGGCGCTACGGCGGCGAGGCCGTCCCGGTCGCGGTCCCCTTCGCCACCCGCCGCCCGGAGCGGCGCGACGACATCGGCCTCTTCGTCAACGAGCTGCCGGTGCACGCCCCGGCCGGCGCCGGGGAGGACGTGACGTTCGCGGAGTACGCCCAGGCTGTCCGGGCCGAGGTCCGCCTGGTCTCGGCCCACCGCGCCGTCCCGTTCGGCGCGGCCGTGCCCGGGCTCACGCCGCGGACCGGTCTGGCACCCGTCTCGTTCGGCTACCGCCGCCGCACCACCGCCGACCCGGTGTTCCCGGGCAGCACCACCCGGGTCGACTGGACGGTGTTCCCGCACGCCTCCCGCAACACGCTGCACCTCCAGGCGGTCGAGGACGCGGGGGACGTCGGCTTCTCCCTCCAGTACGACCCGGCCGTCCTCTCCCCCGCCGCCGCCCGGCGCATCGCCGGACACCTCGCCGCCCTGCTCGCCGCCGCCACGGCCGACCCGGGAGCGGCCCTGGCGGACCTGCCGCTGCTCGACGAGACCGAGCAGCGGCTCGTCACGAGCACCTGGAACGCCACCGAGCACGCCTACCCCGCCGACCGGACCGTGCTCGACCTGGTCCGCGAGCGCGCCGGCGCCACGCCCGAGGCCCTTGCGGTGGTGGCCGGCGCCGAGCGCCTGACGTACCGGGAGCTGCTGCGGCGCACCGACCGGCTGGCGAACGCGCTGACCACGGCCGGCGTCGGCCGGGACGACCTGGTCGCTCTGCACCTCGGCCGCACCGCCGACCTGCCGGCCGCGCTGCTCGCCGTGCACACCGTCGGCGCCGCCTACCTGCCGCTCGACCCCGGCTACCCGGCCGAACGGCTCGCCCTCGTCCTGGCGGACTCCGGCGCCACGCTGCTGCTGGCCGACCGCGAGCCGGCCCCCGAGGTGGCCGCCGCGGCCCCGACGCTGCTGCGGCTCACCCACGCGGCGGGCGACACGGCGGACGACGCGCCGGCGGACGACCCGGCCGCCCCCCGGACCTCGCCCGGCCGGCTCGCCTACGTGCTCTACACCTCCGGCTCGACCGGCCGCCCCAAGGGCGTCGAGATCGGCCACCGCGCGCTGGTCAACCTGCTCTCCGCCTTCGCCGACCGGCTCGGCTCGGGCCCCCGGGACGTCTGGCTCGGCCTCACCTCGCTCTCCTTCGACATCTCCGCGCTCGAACTGCTGCTGCCGCTGGTCACCGGCGGGCGGCTGGTGCTCGCGCCGGACGGCCTCGCCGTCGACGGCCCGGGCCTGCGGTCGCTGGTGGAGCGCGAGGGCGTCACCCACGCCCAGGCCACCCCCTCGGGCTGGCGGGTCCTGCTGGGCGCCGGACCGCTGCCGCCCGGCCTGACCGCCCTGGTCGGCGGGGAGGCGCTGCCGCTGCCGCTGGCCCGCGAGCTGCGGGCGGGCACCGACCGGCTCCTCAACGTCTACGGGCCGACCGAGACCACCGTCTGGTCCACCTGCGCCGAGGTCCCGGCCGCGCCGGAGGCCGTCCGGATCGGCCGACCGATCGCCAACACCCGCGCGTACGTGCTGGACGGGCGGCGCCGGCCGCTCCCGATCGGTGTGCCGGGCGAGCTGTACCTCGGCGGTGACGGGGTCGCCGAGGGCTACCTGGACCGACCCGGGCTGACCGCCGAACGCTTCGTCGAGGACCCGTTCGGCGCGCCCGGCGAGCGGCTCTACCGCACCGGCGACCTCGTGGCCTGGACCGCCGACGGCGAACTGGAGTTCCTCGGCAGGCTCGACGACCAGGTCAAGATCCGCGGCCACCGGATCGAGCTCGGCGAGATCGAGTCGGCGCTGCTGGCCCACCCCGCGGTCGCCGAGGCGGCCGCCGCCGTCCGGCGGGACGAGGCGGCCGGCGACGCGGAGCCGTTCGTCGCCGGTTACCTCGTCCCGGCGCCCGGGGCAGCCGTGCCGGACGCCGCCGAGCTGCGGGCCCTCCTCCAGCGGACGCTGCCGGCCGCCGCCGTACCGCAGCGCTTCGCGGTGCTCGACCGGCTGCCCCTGACGCCGAACGGCAAACTGGACCGCCGTGCGCTGCCCGTCCCCCCGCGCCCGACCGACGCCGCGAGCCAGGGCTCGACCGGGGCGACCGGGGCAGCCGGGCAGCAGGAGCACGACGAGGTGCTCGACGCCGTGCTCGGGATCTGGGCCGAGGTGCTGGGACTGCCCGACCTGGGCCCCGAGGACGACCTGTTCGAGCTCGGCGGGCACTCCCTGACGATCATCCAGATCACCGCCCGGATCCGCGACCTGCTCGGCGTCGAGCTCGACTTCGACGTCTTCTTCGCCACCCCGACGCCGCTCGGCATCGCCGCGGCCGTCCGCGACCTGCGCTGACCTCCCGGGCGGCGCGCTGCACCGCGCCGCCCGCTCACCCCGCGGCCGCTCCCGCCCCGAGGGCACCGCCACCTCCGACGTGCGCCGAAATGGATCACCGATGACCGACATCCAGGACCCCACGGCCGGGCTGTCCGCGACCAAGCGCGCCCTGCTCGCCCAGCGGCTGCGGACCGCCTCGGCCCCCGCCAGAACCGTGCCGGCCAGACCGCCCGGCACCGCCCCGCCGCTCTCCAGCGGCCAGGAACGGCTCTGGTTCATGGACCAGTTCGCCCCCGGCTCCACGGCCTACACGCTGGCCCCGGCCCGCCGGCTGCGCGGGCCGCTCGACCGCGACGCGCTGGACGCCGCCCTGACCGACCTGCTCGCGCGGCACGAGGCGCTGCGGATGACCTTCCCCGGTACCCCCGAGGGCACCGCCGAGGTCCGCGTCGCCGAACCCGCCCCGTGCGCGGCCCGGTTCGTCGACGCCACCGCCGACCCGGACCCGGCCGGGCGCGCCACCGCCGAACTCGGCGCCCTGGCGGCCGAGCCCTTCGACCTGGCCGCCGGACCGCTGCTGCGCGCCCTGCTGGTCCGCATCGCACCCGACGAGCACGTGCTCGCGCTGGTGATGCACCACATCGTCAGCGACGGCTGGTCGCTGGACATCCTCCACCGCGAGCTGGACGCGCTCTACGCCCGGCACGCCGACGGCACCCCGGACGGCCTGGCGGCCCCCGCCGTCCGGTTCGGCGACTACGCGCACTGGCAGCGCGAGCGGCTGACCGGCGGCGCGCTGGCCGCCTCCCGCGCCTACTGGCGGACCGAGCTGCGCGACGTCCCCGTCCTCGACCTGCCCACCGACCGACCGCGGCCCCCGGTGCTGACCTTCGACGGCGCCGCCCTGGAGTTCCACTGGGGCCCGGAACTCGGCAGCGGCGTCAACGCCCTGGCCCGCTCCGCCAACGCGTCCGCGTACATGGTGCTGATGGCCGCGCTGCAGACCCTGCTGGGCCGGCACACCGGCTTGCGGGACTTCGCCGTCGGCTCGGCCGTCGCGGGCCGCCTCCACCGCGAACTCGAGGACGTCGTCGGGCTGTTCGTCAACATCCTGCCGATCCGGGCCCGGCTGGAGGGCGACCCGACCTTCACCGAGCTGCTCGCCCGGGTCCGCGAGACCACCCTCGACGCGTACACCCACCAGGAGGTGCCCTTCGAGCAGATGGTGGCCGACCTGGAGATCGAGCGCGACGTCAGCCGGTCGGCCGTCTTCCAGGTGAGCTTCGCCTTCCAGAACTACGGCGACCGCACCGCGAGCAGCACCCACACGAGCGCCGGCACCAACACCCGCCCCGGTGGCGCACCGGCCCGGGAGGGCTTCGGCCACGAGGCCACCACCACCCGCACCGACCTGGCGCTCTACCTGCGGGAGAAGTCCGACGGCGGCCTGTACGGGCTGCTCACCTACCGCACCGACCTCTTCGACGCCGCGACCGTCCGGCGCCTGGTCGAGCGGTTCGAACTGCTCCTCGCCGCCGCGGTGGCCGACCCGGCCCGCCCGGTCTCCCGGCTGCCGCTGCTCACCCCCGGCGAACGGCGGGACGTCCTGGAGACCTGGGCCGCCGGCCCGCCGCTGCCCGCCACCGCCGGTGCGCCGGACACCCTGACGGCGCTGCTCGCCGCCACCGCCCGGGACCACCCGGAGCGCCCGGCCGTGGTCCTCGGGGACCGCACGCTCGACTACCGCGAGCTGGAGCAGCGGGCCACCGGCCTCGCCCGGCGGCTGCGGGCGCTCGGTGTGCGGCCCGACGACCGGGTCGCGGTCTGCCTGGAGCAGTCCCCCGAACTGGCGGCGGCCCTGGTCGGCGTGCTCAAGTCCGGCGGTGCCTACCTGCCGCTGGACCCGGAGCAGCCGCCCGCCCGGCTCGCCCACCTGGTGGCCGACGCCGAGGTCCGGGTGCTGGTCACCGACACCGCGCTGCGGGGGCGCTTCCCCGGTTACACCGGCGCCGAGCTGCTGCTCGACGCGGACGCGCCCGGCCCGGAGCCCCTCACGCCCGATCCGGAGCCGCTGGACGAGGCCGCCGGCCCGGACCACCTGGCCTACGTGATCTACACCTCGGGCTCGACCGGCGCCCCCAAGGGCGTCGCCGTCCAGCACCGGCAGATCCTCAACTACCTGGCCGGGGTGCGCGAGCGGCTGCGGATCGAGCCCGGCGCGAGCTACGGACTACTGCAGTCGCTGTCCTTCGACTTCAGCATCACGATGCTCTACCTGGCGCTGAGCAGCGGCGGCCGGGTCCACCTGCTCCCCCGCCGGATCGCCGGCGCCGAACTCGCCGAGCAGATCGAGGCCCTGGAGCTCGACTACCTCAAGATGACCCCCTCGCACCTGGCCGCGCTCGGCTCCGACGCCCCGCTGGAGCGGCTGCTGCCGCGCCGGGCGCTGGTGCTCGGCGGCGAGGCCTCGGCCTGGCCGTGGGCCGCCGAACTGGCCGCCCTGGACCGCTGCGCGGTGTTCAACCACTACGGCCCCACCGAGGCGACCGTGGGCGTCACCGTCCACGAGGTCACCGCCGGCACGGCCGGTCCGGGGAGCACCCCCATCGGCACCCCGCTCGCCGGGGCCCGCTGCCACGTGCTCGACGAGGCGCTGCAGCCCGTGCCGCCGGGCGTCACCGGCGAGCTGTACCTGGGCGGCGACCGGCTCGCCCGCGGCTACCTGGGCCTCCCCGACCTGACCGCCGAGCGCTTCGTCGAGGACCCGTTCGGCGCGCCCGGTGACCGGCTCTACCGCACCGGCGACCTCGCGCGCTGGCGGCCCGACGGCGCCCTCGACTACCTGGGACGCGGCGACGACCAGATCAAGGTGCGCGGCTACCGGGTGGAGCCAGGCGAGATCGAGGCCGCCCTCACCGCCCTGCCCGGCATCACCCAGGCCGTGGTGCTGGCGCGCGGCGAGGGACTGCGGCAGGCGCTGGTCGGCTACCTCGAACACCCGGGCGGGGACCCGGCGCCGGCGCCCGCCGAGCTGCGCGAGGCCCTCGCCGAGGTGCTGCCCGACTACATGGTGCCGGCCCGCTTCGTCGTCCTCGACCGGCTCCCCCTGCTGGCCCACGGCAAGGTCGACCGCCGCTCGCTGCCCGAGCCCGAGGAGCCCGCCGCCGCCGGCGAGTTCGTCGAACCGCAGGACGAGGCCGAGCGGTTCCTCGCCGGGCTCTGGGCCGAACTGCTGGGGGTCACCCGGGTCGGCGCCCTGGATGACTTCTTCGAACTCGGCGGGCACTCGCTGCTCGCCACCCAGGTGGTCGCCCGGCTGCGCCGGGCCTACCCCGAACTCGCCACTCCGGTCGGGGTGATGGACCTCTTCAAGTACCCCACCGTCCGGCGGCTCGCCGCCCTGCTCAGCGACCCGGACGCCGACCGCGGCCCCCGCCGCCTGCTGCACCGGCTCACCCCGGCCGGCCGCCGGACCACCGCCAGCATCGTCTGCACCCCGTACGGCGGCGGCAGCGCGCTCATCTACAAGCCGCTCGCCGACGCGCTGCCCGCCGACTGGGCGCTGCACTCGCTGGCCGTCCCCGGCCACGAGCTGGGCGAGGAGGCGATGGACATCGACGAGGTGGCCGCCCGCTGCGCCCAGGAGATCGTCGACACCGTCGAGGGGCGGATCGTCCTCTACGGCCACTGCGGGGTCGGGGTCCGGCTCGCCGTGGAGGTCGCCCGCCGGGTCGAGGCGGCCGGGCGGGAGATCGAGGCCGTGCACCTCGGCGGGATCTTCCCGTTCGCCCGGCCGCGCGGGCGCGGCGCCGCCGTCGGCGAGCGGTGGGCGCGGATCGCCGACCGGCTCCGCAGCGACCAGGGCATGGTCAACGCCCTGGCGGCGGCCGGTCTGGACACCGACGAGGTCGGCGCCGAGCAGCTGCGCCTGATGGTGCGCAACCGCCGGACCGGTACGAAGGAGGCCGAGCAGTACTTCACCCGGCTCTTCGAGAGCGAGGACGGCCGGATCTCCGCACCGGTGATCGCGGTCTGCGGCGACCGGGACCCGGCCACCGAGTTCTACGAGGAGCGGTACCGGGAGTGGCACCGGCTCAGCGACACCACCGGTGTGGTGGTGCTCGACGAGGCCGGCCACTTCTACCTCAAGTACCGGGCCGCCGAACTCGCCGAGATCCTGACCACCGTGCACCGCTCGGTCGCGGCGGGGCGGGAGCGGCGGCACGAACGGGCCGACGGCGCCACCTGGTGGCTGGCCGGCCTCTCCCGGGACGGCGCCGAGCAGAGCGCCGACGCCCGCCCCGCCGCGCCCGGCCCGCGCACCCCGGCCGGCGCGAAGAGCCCGGCGGCGGCACGGCCGACCATGCGGCGGTTCCTCGGCGTCGCCGCCGGGCAGCAGATCTCCATGATCGGCTCGGCGCTCACCGAGTTCGCCCTGCCGGTCTGGATCTACCTGACCACCGGTTCCCTCGCCCAGTTCGGCCTGCTGGCGGCCTGCGGGCTGGTGCCCGGCATCCTGGCGGCGCCGATCGCCGGCGCCGTCGTGGACCGCGGCGACCGGCGCCGGATCATGCTGTACGGCGACGTCGCGGCCGGCCTGACCCAGGCGGTGATGCTGCTGCTGTTCCTCGCCGACGGCCTGCGGGTCTGGCACGCGTACGTCCTGATCGCGGTGCTCTCGACGGCGCTCACCTTCCAGCGGCTGGCCTGGAACTCGGCCGTCCCGCAGCTCGTGCCGAAGCGGTTCCTCGGCCGGGCCAACGGCATCGTCCAGATGGCCTTCGGGCTGGCCCAGTTCCTGGTGCCGCTGTTCGCCGTCGGACTGCTCGCCGCGCTCGGCCTCGGCGGCATCCTCGCCCTCGACGTGGCGAGTTACGTGGTGGCCACGGCCGTCACGCTGGCCGTGCGCTTCCCGGACGTGATGGCGGCCCGGCGGCGGGAGAGCGTCGCCGCCGAGATCCGGGCCGGGTTCCGGCGCGCGCTGGGCAGCCGGCACTTCCGCGCGATGCTGCTGTTCTTCGCCGTCCTCAACATCTTCCTCTCCCCGCTGTTCCTGCTCACCACCCCGCTGGTGCTCTCCTTCGCCCCGCTCGCGGCGGCCGGGTGGGTCGCCGTCGCCGCCGGCCTGGGCGCCGTGCTGGGCGGTCTGACCCTGCTGGTCTGGGGCGGGCCCCGGCGGTTGCGGCTGCGCGGCGTCCTGTTCGCCACCCTCGGGCTGGCCGGCGCCTGCCTGGTGACCGGTCTGCGGCCCTCGGTGCTGCCGGTGGCGCTCGGCGCCTTCGGCATGGCCTACGCACTGGCCCTGGTCAACGGCGTCTACGCGACGATCGTGCAGACCAAGGTCCCGCTGCGGTTCCACGGCCGGGTGATCGCGGTGAACACCATGGTCGCCTGGTCCACCCTGCCGGTCGGCTTCGCCGTGGTGGCGCCGCTCGGGCCGCGCCTGGTCCAGCCGTGGGTCGACGAGGACGGCGCGCTCGCCGGCACCGTCGGACGGCTGATCGGCACCGGCGAGGGGCGCGGCATCGGCCTGCTCTACCTGCTGTTCGGCCTGGCCATGGTGCTGCTCGTGCTGACCTGCCTGGCCGTTCCCGCGCTGCGCCACTTCGACCGCGACGTCCCGGACGCCGAGCCCGACGACCTGGTGGGCCTCGCCGCCCTGACGGACCGCGCCGCCACGACCGCCCGGCCCACCCCGACCCACACCCCCGCCCCCACCGCCATCCTCACCACCGCGCCCGCCGACACCCCGCCCGCGCGCCGTACCGGAACCGAGGCCGCCGTCCGATGACCAGCACCGACCAGACGACCGGCGCCGCCCGACCGACCGAGGCCGCCCACCCGCTCACCGAGGAGCAGCGGCGCCTCTGGTTCCTCCAGCAACTGAACCCCGCCGACACGGGCTTCACCATGTACCTCTGCCGGCGCTGGAGCGGTCCGCTCGACCAGGGCGCGCTGCGCGCCGCGCTGGACCGGCTGACGGCCCGCCACGAGACCCTGCGCACCCGGTTCGCGCTGGACGGCGAGGCGCCCGTCCAGCTGGTCGAGCCGCCCGCGCCGGTCCCGCTCGCCCTGGTCGAGCTGGCCCCCGGCGCGAGCGAGCGCGACTTCACCGAGGCCTGCCGGCCGGCCGTCAACGCGCCCTTCGACCTGGCCGCGCGGCCGCCGCTGCGGGCCGTCCTGGTCTCCGCCGGGCCGGCCGAGCACGCGCTGGCCGTGGTGGTGCACCACATCGTCTCGGACGGCTGGTCGTTCCGGATCCTCTGGCGCGAACTGCTCGCCCTCTATCGGGAGGAGACCGGCGAGGCGCCGGCCGGCCTGGCACCGCTCGCCCTCCGGTACGGCGACGTCGCCCGCGCCGAGCGGGAGCGCGCGGCGGCCGGCGGCGCCGAGACCGCGTTCCGCTACTGGGCCGAGAAGCTGGCCGGCACCGGCCGGCTGCGACTGCCGCTGGACCACCCGCGGCCGGACCACCCGCGCCATCCGGCCGGCTTCGCCCCGGTCGAGCTCGGCCCCGGACTCACCGCGGCCCTGGACGCACTGGCCCGGCGCGAGCGCTGCACCCCGTTCATGGTGCTGCTGGCCGCCTACCAGTGCGTGCTGGCCCGCTGGACCGGCACCCGGGACTTCCTGGTGGGCACCCCCCTGGCAGGTCGGACCGAGGCCGCCCAGGAGGCACTGGTCGGCTACTTCGCCCGGACCGGGATCATCCGCGCCGACCTCACCGGCGAGCCGGACTTCCGGACGGTGCTGCACCGGGTGCGGACGGCCACCCTGGGCGCGCTGAGCCACCAGGAGGTACCGGTGGAGCGGCTCGCCACCCACCTGGGCCTGCCCGCCGAGGCCGGCGCCGCGCCGCTCTACCAAGCGGTGTTCGTCCACCAGAGCCAGTACGACCTGACCGGCGGCGACGGCGGCGCCGACCTGCCGGCCGGGGTGCGCACCGCCTCGATGGACTCCGGCTTCGAACGCGCCAAGACCGATCTGCTGCTCGACAGCTGGCGGACGCCGGACGGCGGTCTGACGCTCTCCTTCGCCTTCGACCGGGAGGTCCTCGACGACACGACGGTCGCCGCGCTCGGCGCCCGCTGCCGGGCCCTGCTCGCCGCCGTCGTCGAGGACCCGGCGCTGCCGCTGCACGGCGACTGGCTGATCGGGCCGGAGGAGGAGGCCGAACTCCTCGCGCTCGGCACCGGACCGGCGCCCGGCCACGCCGGGCCGGTGCGCCCGTGGCTCCCCCGCTTCGCGGAACGCGTCGCCGCCGCGCCGGACGCCCCGGCCCTGGAGTGCGACGGGCGCACCCTCTCCTACGCCGAACTCGACCGGCGGGCCGACGACCTGGCCGCCCGGCTCGGACCCGTCGCCGGTCAGCTGGTGGCGGTCCGGCTGGCGCCCTCCTTCGACCTGGTGGTCGCGCTGCTGGCGGTCTGGAAGGCCGGGGCCGGCTACCTGCCGATCGACCCGGCCCACCCCGAGGAGCGGCGGCGGCTGATGCTCCGCGAGTCGGGCGCCGTCCTGCTGCTCACCGACGAGCACAGCGAGGGCCACGGCGACGGCGAGGGCGACGAGAGCGGCGCGGGCCCGCGGATCGTCCCGGCCGCCGCGCCCTCCCCGGGTGCGGACCGGGCCGGACTGGCGTACGTCCTCTACACCTCCGGCTCCACCGGTACCCCCAAGGCGGTGGCCGTCGACCACCCGGCCCTCGCCGCCCGGGTCGACTGGATGGCCGGCCCGGACGGCTACCGGCTGGCCCCCGGTGACCGGATCGTCCAGTTCGCCTCGATCGGCTTCGACACCCACGCCGAGGAGCTCTGGCCCGCCCTCGCCGCCGGCGCCTGCGTGGTCCTGCTCCCGGGCGGCGGGCGCACCCTGCCCGAGCTGCTCCGCGGCCCGCACGGCCGGTCCGTCACGGTGCTCGACCTGCCCACGGCGTACTGGGAGGAACTGGTCTCCCTCGACGGGCGGACGCCCTGGCCGGCCGCCCTGCGGCTGGTGGTGCTCGGCGGCTCCGAGGCCCGCGCGGACTCCGTCGCCCGCTGGCGGGAGCGGCACGGCGACGCCGTCCGGCTGGTCAACACCTACGGCCCGACCGAGGCCACCGTGATCGTCACCGCCGCCGACCTCACCGCCCCGGACACCACCCGGCGCCCGCCCCTCGGCCGCCCGCTGCCCGGCGTCCGGCTCTACGTCCTCGACGAGAACGGCGCCCTGCTCCCGCGCGGCTCCGCGGGCGAGCTGCACATCGGCGGCGCCGGCCTGGCCCGCGGCTACCTGGGCCGCCCCGACCTCACCGACGCCGCCTTCCGCCCCGACCCCTTCACCGGCACGAGCCCCGGCGCGCGGATGTACCGCACCGGCGACCGGGCCCGCTGGCGCGCCGACGGGCAGCTGGAGTACCTGGGCCGCACCGACGAGCAGATCAAGCTGCGCGGGTACCGGATCGAACCGGCCGAGATCGAGGCCGCCCTCACCGGCCACCCGGAGGTGGCCGGAGCGGCCGCCGTCGTCCTCGCCGGCCGCCGCCTGGTCGGCTACGCCGTCCCGGCCCCCGGCGCCGAACCCGCACCGGCCGCCCTGCGCGAGCACCTGGCCCGGTCGCTGCCCGCCTACCTCGTCCCGGACACCGTCGTCCTCATCGACCGGCTGCCGCTGACCCTCAACGGCAAGCTCGACACCGCTGCCCTGCCCGCCCCCGACCCGACCGCCACCGCCGAGTACCTGGCCCCGCGCACCGACGCCGAACAGCTCGTCACCACCCTTTGGGGGGAGGTCCTGGGCCTCCCCCGGGTCGGCGTCCTCGACGACTTCTTCGCCCTCGGCGGCGACTCCCTCCTGGTCACCCGCGTGGTCGCCCGGATCCGCGCCGCCGTCGGCCTGGACGTCCCGATCCGCGACGCCTTCGAACTCTCCACCGCCGCCGCCCTCGCCGCCCGGATCGAGGACCTGCTGATCGCCGAGATCGAGGCCCTCAGCGAGGAGGAGGCCGCCGCCCGGCTCACCGGCTGACCGCCCGGAGCGCGTGACGCCGGTCGCCCCGCCGGAGGTTCGGCGG
>NZ_JBHWUI010000016.1:0-84138 GCF_042737525.1 Kitasatospora sp. NPDC059973
CATCCTTCTCCCGCAATCCCCTAGGTGTGTTGGTCTGGGGGCCTCGTTTATGATTATAAGAGACCGCCCCCCGGCACTTGCCCTCGCCCCAAGGGGGGGCGTGGGACGTGGGTGGTGTCGAGCGAGGGCGCTCGACTCCACCCAGGAACCCGGAGCGAGGGCGCTCCGGGAACCGAGGAAAGGAGAAGCCACGACCACGCCACAACCGACAGCAGCAGAAGATGAGTTGACGCCGAAGCGCCGCCCGCGCCGTCGCCACCGCGACGCCCAGCAGCGCCCCCATCGCATCGTCACCCGCTTCAACGCCGCCGAGCGCGACGAGATCATCGCCGCCGCCGAGCAGCGCGAGCAGACCGTCTCACGCTTCGTCGCCACCAGCACGCTCGCCGCCGCCCGCGGCCACAGCAGTGCCCGAGATCCGCAAGACCGACTCGACCGAGCCGTCGACACCCTGGTCTCCGCCCGTGCCCACCTCGCCCGCGTCGGCAACAACTTGAACCAAGTCGCTTTCGCCTTCAATGCCGGCGGCCAGGTCCGGCCCGCCGACCTCGACGCCACGCTCGGCGCGGTCCGCGCCGCCGTCGCCACGGTCGACCGCACCGCCGCCCAGCTCGTCACCGGGGCCGCCGGTGGTCCCTGACGTCAGCCGCGGATCAAAGACGTACGGACTGCTGGCCTACCTCTACGGCCCCGGCAAGCACGACGAACACACCGACCCCCACATCGTCGCTTCCTGGGACGGGTTCGCCCCGGACCCCGGCCGCGACCCGAACGCCACGCTCTCGCAGCTGGAGGCCGCGCTCGACCTGCGGGTCAACCAACTCGGCGACCGGCGGCCCAAGCGGCACGTCTGGCACTGTCCCGTCAGCGCGGACCCCGACGACCGGCTCCTGAGCGACGAGGAGTGGGCCGAGGTCGCCCGCCGCGTGGTCGCCGCCGCCGGCATCGCCGAGCCCGGCGACCCCGACGGCTGCCGCTGGATCGCGGTCCGCCACGACCCGCGGCACATCCACATCATGGCCACCATCGTGCGCGGCGACCTGCGCCAAGCCCGCCTGAACGACGATGCGAAGCGCGCCCAGACGGAGTGCCGGCAGATCGAGCGCGACTTCGGCCTCAAGGAGCTGAACCCGGGCGACGGAACCGCCGCCAAACGGCCCACCAGCGCGGAGGGCCACAAGGCGCAGCGGCTCGGCCGAGACGAACCCGTCCGGCTCCAGCTGCGCGACGCCGCCCGGCGCGCCCTCGCGGGCGCCGCCGACGAGGCGGAGTTCCTGGACCGACTCAAGACGGCCGGCCTCCTGGTCCACCTCAAGATCGCACCGTCCGGTGATGTGCTCGGGTACTCCGTCGCCCACCCAGACGACCGCAACGCCGAGGGCGAGCCGATCTACTTCGGCGGCTCCCGGCTCGCCCCGGACCTGTCCCTGCCCCGCATCCGCAAACGCCTGGGCGCGGGGCCGGTCGACGCTGCCGATACCGCGCAGCCCGACGGCGCGGCGACGGGCAAGGCCCGCACACCCGGCTCCCGGGCCGCCCAAGCCCGGCGCGGCGCGGCCGGCGCGGTCGAAGCCGCCGCCCGCACGATCGACGAAGGCGACGACGAGCAGGTCGCCGCCCAGCTCGCCGGAGCGATCGAGGTGATCGACGTGATCGCCATCCGCGCCCCGGCCGACACTCGGGCCCAGCTCCTGGCCGCAGCGCGGGCGTTCGAGCGCGCCTCGCGCAGCCACGTCCGTGCCGAGCGGGCCGACAACCGGAGCCTGCGCTACGCGGCTCGGCAGATGCTCTCCAGCGGCTATGCCACCAACAGGGGCGAGGACGGCGGCGCGACCGCCATGCTGCTGTCCGCACTGGTGCTGCTGGCCATCGCCGCCGCCCGCTGGCACTCCGGGCGCGGCCACGCCCAGCAGGCCGCCGCTGCCGACGCCGCCGCCCGCGAACTGCGCGCGGCATACCGCACGGTCTCCGCCAGGCCGATGGCGGCGATGGCCACCGGTGGACGGGCGCTGCCTCCGGCGATCCGGGAGCGGCAGGCTGCCGTAATCCGCGACCGGCTGTCCGTCGCCGAGGGCGCTCCGCAGGAGAAGGAGGGGTGGGACGCGCTAGCCGCGACCCTCGCCGAGGCCGAGGCCGCCGGCCACGACCCGGCCGCCCTCCTGGAGGAGGCGAAGACCTGGCGCGAGCTGGACACCGCCGACTCTGTCACCGCCGTCATGGTCTGGCGAGTGCGCCGGATCGCAGGGCTGTCGGCCGCACCCTCGACCGAGCCAGTGCGGCCCGGCACCCCCACCAGGGCCGGACGGCCTGCCGCCCCCGCGCCCGCGCCACGGCGTCGCCCGGCCCGCTGACCGAGCGGGCGCACGGTCGGCGGCGGCGCGCTACCGTGGTCGCGCTCTGAGAAAGCAGCACCGAGGACGCCATCCACCGGGTGGCGTCCTCGGTGTTTCCGTTGACGGCCTGACCCCGATGGGCCCGGTCGTGAGGGACGCGATTGCTCCGGTCACCGCGCGGGTACGGGAAAACGTCGTGCCGCAGAGACATCGAGCGCCCTAACCTCGCGGGATGGCATACAAGTTCGGCGACAACCCCAGCTGCATCAGGCGTTCTCGCCTCCTCACCAAACACCTCATCGACGAGGCGCAGAAGGTCACAGCGTCCTCTCCCGAGGTGCTGGCCGAGGAAGCCGACTACGCGCATCAACTCCTCGGGTGGTGGATGTTCGTGAACCGCCAGGCCGATCTGCTGATGCGGGCCTACGACTCCCAGTTCACGGTGGAGGCGGCTGGTCAGATGCGCAGCATCATCGAGCACGCGCACTTCATGGAGTGGCTGGCGGAGCATAAGACCGAGGGCTTGTGGGCACTGGAAGCCGCCGAGTTCGACCGGCGCAGGAAGCTGATCGAGAACCTCGAACGGATCAAGTGGGAGATCCCCAGCGACATCCTGGTCGGGGACGAGCCGGTCTTCGACTTCCCCGACGCCGCTGCCGAGGCCCGCCACGCGACGCTCAAGGGCCAGGCCAGCAACGTCGCCAACCTGGTCGAGGCTCGGGGCCTGCGGAACCTCTACCCGGTCTACCGCTATCTGTCCTCCTACTCGCACGCCTCCTTGCAGACAGGGGAGGCGTTCGTCGAGCGGGAGCACGGGCAGGCACGAGCGCTCTACGCGACAGGCAAGGTCACAGTCGACGCGAACCGCGTGTGGATCCCGGTCTGCCTCTACCTCGCCGGCAAGGCCATCAGCCCGTTCCTCGTCGGCGACCCCATGAAGCGGCACCTGGAGAAGGCAGCCACAGACGTCGGGTTCGGACCTCTGCTGTCCGAGCGGATGCCCGTACCGATCTGACCAGCCCAGAGGGAGGAAGGCCCAAGCAGTAACCGAACGGATGTACGATTTTGCCATGAGCGCCGCACCTCCACGCCTTCGCCCCGACCGCCCCTCCGCTCGGGGCGACCATGAGGACGCGGTGCCTGCTCCGGTCCAGCTGCTCGCTGGTCCTGGGCGGAGCTGGCCGGCGGAAGCCCGCTGGGCGCAGGCCCAGATCCGCATCGGCGGGCAGTGGCGGTCCGTCCGAATCGAACGCTGGCGGCTGCGTCAGGGCAGCATCCGCTGGTCGGCGCGGGTTACCTGGCAGGATGAGGACGGCCGTCCGGTCAGCGGGTGGTACCTATGCAGCCGGTCCACTGTCTCGTTCGGCGGGAGTCCGAGCAGCGCGAACCGAGGCTGAACGCCGCCCCGAGGTCCGTTTGCGTCGGCTCAGCCGGTTTGGAGCGCGCGATTCCGTAGCCAGTAGTCGAACCACTCGACGGCCCACCGGAAGGCGGTTCCGGGATAGGGCTGTTCCAGGGAGGGGAGGGCGTCCCAGCTGGGATCCCACTGCTTCTCCCGCGTCAGCCAGGAGAGCAGCTCCAGCAGCGGGTCATCGGGGGCACGGTGGCCGCGCCCGGCCAACCCGTCGCGGACCCGCTGCTCTGCATCGGGCGACGCCAGCATGTCGGCGATCTCACACGAACCCGGACCGCGTCCGGGGTCGTAGTCGTCCCGGCTGTAAAGCGCGAGGGCGATGACGTCCAGCGCGGGGACGAAGGGGCCGTAGCTGTAGTGCCGGGGCAGGCCGGGCTCGATCAGCGAGGCAGCCTCGCGGACCGCCTGGTCCCACCGCCGGGCGAGGTAGTCACCGGCAGGGGCATGCCGCTCGGCACGCCGGCCGGCCAAGTACCACAGATCCTTGCTGTCCATCGAGGCGTCTCCTGCGGCTAGCGGACGGGGCTGAGCGTGATCTTCGCCCAAGACGTCCTCGCTGGTCCAGACTCCCACGGCAGCTCCTACCACAAGGTCGGCCGGATGCATCCGGCCGCGCGGCGCGGAATCTGGTGATCCGCCCGCCGACGGACGCGATCAACGCTGCGTCGGCGGGCGCACCACCCCCGTCCCGCGCAGCAGAAGAGAGCGACCGTGGAGCCTGAGCCCCAGGTGACCGTCCTGTTCACCGAGAAGCCCGACGAGCTGAACGCCTACGTCTTCGGCCCCTTCACACCCAGGCCCCTCGACGCGGCGAGGATCAGCCGCCGGTATCCGCACATCACCGGCCCGCTCGAACACCGCGGGCTGGAGTGCGTCGAGGACTTCGGACTGAGCGACTACATCGTCCACGTCCTGCTGCCCGACGGCGGACACCTGACGATCTCGCCTCCGCAGGAGACCGGCGACGTCGACAGCGCCATCCCTGGGTTCCCTGACAGTTGGCACGTCACCCGGGACCACCCGGAGGACGACGACCAGTTCGAGCTGATCTACAACAGCGAGCCCGGCGGCCCGCACGAGCACAACCGGGGCAGCGTGCCCGCCATGCTGGCGGTCCTGTACCAGCGCCTGGAGCAACTGGGCGTCCCCGGCCGCGAGGAACTGCTGGCCACCCAGGCCAAGGCCGAGCAGCTGCTGCGCGAGGCGGGCTTCGTGGACCGATCCACCAACACGGACGTCCGGTTCCAACTGCCGCCCGGCACAACCGGACTCACCGAGCACAGCGCCGCGGTCACCCGCGCCGTCCAGTCCTTCCGGAACGCGGGCATCGGCTACGCCTGCCCCGCCGACCTCCTCGACGTGGTCGTCCACGCCGCACCAGCAGCGGCGCCGTCGATCACCCGCGACTCGGCCGCCCGCGCCACCTCAGCGGCCCTGCCCCCCGTGGCGCTGCCGCCGCCCGCGCCACGCGAGCGGCTGCCCCAGGTGACCACCGGCCAGCCCCACCAGCCCGCCGTCCGCCTGCGGTAGCGCCCCACTCGCACGGCCAGCCCCCGGCGCAGGGGGCCACCCCGCCGCCCATCCCCATCCCGACATGACCAGAAGGAGGAACGTCGGCATGCTTGTCGTGCTTTCCGCTCTCCGCTCCCACCTCGAGGACCGGCTCGTCGAGCGCGGGCAGCAGATCCTCGCCGTAGTGCCGGCAGCCGTCCAGGCCGACCGCCAGGCCCGCGGCGTCCCCTACCCGATGTTGACCGTCGCCTCGTGGGACGACCGGCGGGAGCTGTCCGTCCTCGCCCGCGAACTGGCTGCTCTGCCCGTTGACTCGGTGGTCACCACCGACGAGCCCTGCCTACGAGCCGCCGCAGTCCTTCGCCGCCGGCTGGGACTCCCGGGCCAGTCCGTGGCATCGGCAACAGCCGCCACGGACAAGCACGTCCAGAAGGACGTGCTCACCGCCGCCGGTGTCCCCGTCGCTTGGCACGTCCCGCTGGACAGCGTCGCCGACATCGAGAGCGCCGCCGAACTGCTCGGCTGGCCGGTCGTCGTGAAGCCCCGCCGGGGATTCGCCTCGATCGGCACCCTCCTCGTCCGCGACCAGCCCCACCTCGACCGCCTGCGTGCCAGCGACGCCTTCGGCCCCCAGGCCCTGCCCGCCAGCCTCCACGCCTCCGGCATCCACCGGGGACTGGACCACGCCAGCGGCGGCCTCATCGCCGAGGAGGGAATCGACGTCGCCGCCGAGTACCACTGCGAGATCCTCCGCCACCACGGCCGCGAGGTCTACGCCGTGCCGGGCCGATATCCCGGGCCCCTGCTGGGCACCGCCGTCCTGGGCGCGGTGCTCCTGGGCCCCGACGACGACCACGCCCAGCAGGTCGTCGAACTGGCCCGCGCCGCAGCCGACGCCCTCCAGCTGGAATCCGGGTTCGCCCACGTCGAGATCCTGCGCGCCCGCTCCGGCGACCTGCTGGTCGGGGAGATCGGGCTGCGGCCCGGCGGTGCCATGCTGCCCCACCTGCTCAGGCTCCGGCACGGCATCGACCCCTGGGCGCTCGCCGCCGACCTGGCCATGAACCTGACCCCGCAGGCGGACCCGCGCAGCGACGGCCCGGCCGTGGCTTGGGCCGCCCCCATCGCCCCACCCGGCTGGATCACCAGCATGGACAGCGCCGACGAGATCCGGAAGCGTCCCGGCGTCATCGACGTGCAGCAGCTCGTCCACGCCGGTCAACCGAGCCCCACGCGCGTCGGCACGCTCACCCCCGCCGGCCATGTGTACGCCGTCGGAGCCACAGCCGAGCAGGCCGAGGCCCGCGCCCGTCAGGCCGCCACCGCCTGGCGGATCACCACCAGCGACCGTCCGCCGAACGAAGCCCGGCCCCTCCGCTAGAAGTCCCTCTCTACCCGGACGCCCGCCACCCCACCGCACCCCCACCTCCTTCTCCCGCACACCGGAGTGACCCACCTGATGCACGTCCTCGTCCTGTCCACCGGCAACCCCCTGCTGGAGAACGCCCTCCTCACCGCCGGCCACACCGTCTCCGTCCTCCAGCCCGAAGGGACGGCCGCCGTCCCCGGCACCGCGCGGCACACGATCGCGCACTGGGACGACCTCGACGCCCTGACGGCCCTGGAACACTCCCTGCCCGACGTCGACGCCATCGCCACGATCGACGAGCAGGCCATCGTCGCCGCCGCGCACCTGCGCCAGCTGCGAGCGCTGCCCGGCCTGACGGTGGACGCTGCCCGCGCCTACACCGACAAGGCGACCATGAAGACCGCCCTCGCCGCCGCCGGCCTGCCCGTGGCCCGGCACCGGGTGGTCCACCACGCCGACGAGGTCGGCGCCGCCGCGGGCGACTTCGGCTGGCCCGTGCTGGTCAAGCCCCGGGCCGGGCTCGCCACGCTGAACACCTTCGTCGTCCGCAGCCCGGAGGATCTGAAGGAACTGGTCGGCGCCGGGGCGTTCGACACCCGCACCACCGACCCCACCGGCCGCCTCGCCGCCGGCCACGTCCTGGACTCCCTGCACGAGGCCCCCCACGGATTCCTCGTCGAGCAGTTCCTCGACGTCGAGGCCGAGTTCTTCTGCGACCTCTACGTCCACCGCGGGACCGTGCTCCTCGCGGTACCCGGCCGCTACGACGCCCCGCTCCTGCAGAGCATCGGCGACGCCTCCTTCGACACCGTCCTGCCGCCCGAGCACCCCGAAGCCCAGGACGTCACCGCCCTGGCCACCCGCGCCGCCGCCGCGCTCGGCGCACAGAGCGGCGTCGTGCACTGCGAGATCCTGCGCGACCGCACCAAGGGCCTGTTCGTCGGCGAAGCCGGTGCCCGACCGGGCGGCGGCAGCATCACCGAACTCGCCTCCGTGATGTACGCGTTCGACCTGCCCGCCACCCTGGCAGCCCTCGCCACCGGCGAGGTACCGGACCTGGACGGCACCCCGCGCTTCCCCGCGCTCACCGCCGTCATGATCCCCGCCCCGGCGGGGACGGTGACCCACGTCACCGACCGGGACACCGTCGAAGCGCTGCCCGGGGTCCTCGACGCGGACATCCGCCTCATCGTCGGCCAGCCCGCACCCGCCGGCATCGGCACCATGACCCGCGCCGGCCGGGTGCTCTACGTCCCCGACAACCTCAAGACCCTCGACCAGGAGGTCGCCCACCTGCGCGCGGTGCTGGACATCCGCGTCGAGCCGCACACCGCCGCCTGACCCGACCACACCCGAACCCGACTGCCGGAGCAGCCCCTTGTCGACAGCCGCCGAAACCGAACCGACGACAGCCCCGCCCGCCAACCGTCTCCCGGCCACGTACTGGGTGTTGGTGATCGGGTTCGGTGTCAGCCGCATCGGTGCCGTCCTCGTCCCGTACCTCACCCTCTACCTGGTCACCCAGCTCCACCTGTCGATCGGCACCGCCGGCCAGATCCTGGCCGCGTTCGGCGCCGGATGGGTGCTCGGCCAGCCGCTCTCCGGCGTCGCCGCCGACAGGTTCGGCCGCAAGAGCACCATCGTCGTCTCCCTCGCTCTGACCGCCGCGGCGTACGGGCTGCTCGCCCGCGCCACCACCGTCCCCGAACTGGTGGCCCTGGCCGCCGCGATCGGCCTGGTCTTCGACGCGCCCCGCACCGCGATCACCGCCTGGATCGCGGACGTGGTCTCCGAGCAGCAGCGCGCCCGCGGCTTCGGCCTGCAGTACTGGATGCTGAATGCGGGCGCCGCCGCCTCCGGCATCGTCGGCGGCTACCTCGCCAGCTCCCACATGGGCTGGCTCTGCGTGGTCGATGCGCTGACCTGCGTGGCCTTCGCCGCGGTCATCCTCGCCCTGCCCGCCACCCGCGACCAGCCGATCACCGCCCCGGACCCCATCCGTTACCGCGCCGTCCTGGCTGACCGGCGCCTGCTCACCTTCACCGGCCTGTCGCTGGTCACGCTCACCGTGTACCAGCAGATGGTGTACGGCATCCCGCTGGCCATCCGCGCCGACGGCCTCTCGCCCGCCGTCTACGGCGCGGTCAACGTCGCCAACGCCGTCACCGTCCTGGCGTTGCAGCCCCTGCTCCAACCGCTGATGGAACGAAGCGCCCCCCTACGGACCACCGGGGCCGGGGCCCTGGCGATCGGTCTCGGCATGGGCGCCAACGGGCTCGTCCACTCCGCCACCGGATACGTCGCCGCAGCCGCCGTGTGGACCCTGGGTGAGATGGCCTTCTGCGTCGGCGCCGCCGCGTACGTCACCGAACTCGCACCGGACGGAGCGCGTGGCCGCTACCTCGGCGTCTGGGGCGCTGCTTTCGGCGGCTCCGCCCTGGTGGCACCGCTGATCGGCGCCGTCGCTCTGGACAACGGATCCGGGTGGCTGTGGACCGGCAGCACCGTCCTCGCCTCCGCGTGCGCCGCCGTCTTCGCCCTCCAGCCCTCCAACCGCCGACCCGCCCGCGCCTGACCGCACCCGGCCCTGCCCCTACCGGAAAGATCGCATGCCCCACGCCACGGACAGCACCGTCCTGCTCGTCATCTCCATCGGCAACCCCGCGTACCGCGCCTACTGCCTCGAAGGCGCCGCGCGCCGCCAGCGGATCGTCCTGGTCGACTCCACCGAGCCGACCTGGCAGCTGGCGCACATCGTCGACCACGAGGTCGCCGACCCTCACGACCTTCCCGCCCTGCGCGCCGCAGTCGCCCGTCTCGGCGAACGCCACACCATCGCCGGAGTGCTCACCTGGGACGAGTACTGCCTGCTGCCCGCCGCACAGATCGCCACCGACCTCGGGCTGCCCGGCCAGTCGTCCGCGACCGCCGCGGCGTGCCGCAACAAGGCCGTCGCCCGCGCCGTGTGGGCCGCCGAGGGCGTGCCCTCCGCGCAGTCGATCCGTGCCACCTCGCTCGTCACCGCCAACACCGCCGCGCGCCGCATCGGATACCCCGTCGTCCTCAAGCCCGCCGCGCACGCCGCCAGCATCGGCGTGATCAAGGTCGAGCAGGCCGAGGACCTCCCGGCCGCCTTCGCCTACGCCTCCGAGCAGGCCGCCGGCCAAGGCGCGGAAGGAACCGGCGTCCTCGTGGAGGAGTACCTCGACGGACCCGAGATCTCGGTGGAGTGCATCACCGTGCACGGCATCACCACTCCCGTCGCCGTCACCCGCAAGGCCCTCGGAGCCGAGCCGCTGTTCCAGGAGGTCGGCCACACCGTCGTCGCCGACGACCACCTCCTCGCACAGGTCGGCCCCATCGCCGAGGCCGCTCTGGACGCCCTCGGCGTCAACGCCGGCGTGTCCCACGTCGAGATGCGCCTGACCAGCAGCGGCCCGCGCCTCATCGAGGTCAACGCCCGCATCGGCGGCGACCTGATCGGCCGACTCGTCCAGCTGGCCACCGGAATCGACCTGCCCGCCGTCGCCGCGGACATCGCCCTGGGCCGCGAGCCCGACCTCACCCCCACCCGGCGGGAAGCGGCCGGAGTGCGCTTCGTCTCGCCCGCCACCTCGGGCACCGTCCGCCGCGCCGAGGCCCGACAGGAACTCGGCACCCCCGGCTGGCTGGAGCGGCTGCGCTTCGAGCACGGGATCGGCGAGCAGATGCTCAACCCCGGCCAGGGCGGCAACCTGCACACCGGCCGCCTCGCCCACTTCGTCGTCACCGGTACCGACGCCGACCAGGTCCACGACCGCCTGGAACAGGTCGCCGACCTGCTCGACCTGGAGGTGGCCGAGGCCACCTGACCCGCACAGGCCCCGGCGGGCCCGGTACTCACGACGACCGGGCCCGCCACGGCCCCGACGAACCGCCCGACCGTCCGGCGCCATCCCTCACCTGCCCGACACGGAGACCTGTGGACCTGCACGACCTCGCCGAGGACCTCGCCGCCCGCCTCGCCGGGGCATGGACCACCGAACACCACGCCCAGCCCGCCCCGGAACAGGCCGCAGCACTGGCCGACCGGCTCTGCGGCCCCTTCATCCCCCACCGCAATCTCGACCGCGCCGCGGTCCTCAGCGAACCCGGCCGCCCGCTCGGCCTGCTCGCCACCGAGTACTCCACCCGCAGCGGACGCTTCGCCAAGATCGACACCATCGCCGTGAGCCTGGGCAACCTGGAACTGGACTTCTACCAGGACACCCCCGTCTTGGGCACCACCGCCCCACTGAGCGGCAGCACGACCTCCCCGTTCGAACGGGCCCGCACCGCCCACTTCATCACCCGCCGACTCCTGCCCATCCACGAGAACCTGCTCGACCTGGCGCGCACCGACCTGCTCGAACGGTCCCTGCGCGCCGCCCACTTGGCCACCGACCAGTGGGACGCCGTATCGGACAGCCTCTGCGACGACCAAGGCTTCCCCCTCGACGACCGCGCCTACAGCGCCGGCCTGGTCCGCCGCGACGCGGCCGTCTTCGCCCACCTGGCCGAAGTGCTGCCCCACACCGAAGCCCTGCTGCTCGCCGCCCGCACCCGCCTGGCAGCTCCGGTCGACGACCGCACCCGGTGGTCGGTGAAGGAGTTCGGCCAGGGCCTCGGCGACGCCGCCCAGATCCTCGCGGACTGGCAGGCGGGGCAGCCGAACCGGGTGGATGCGAAGGGGGCTCCCATCGAACCCGGCTTCACGGACGCGCTGCAGCAGCGCAACGAGGAAGCCTGGCACCCGGCGCACCAGTGGCTCACCCACGGCCCGGCAGTGCTCCGCCTCCTTCGCGCCCCGGCCGACGGCTCCGGTGACCAGCGCGCCGCCTCCGCCACCGCCCGCTCACCGGCCCTGGCCAGCATCACCGGGCCAGCCGAAGCCGCAGCGCACTCCGACCGTGATGCCGGCGGCAGCCGAACGGTCCGTTCCCGGTAGCGCCAGGCCAAGGCAAGTGACGACTAGCAGAAGCTGGAGCAGCCCGCACCGCAGAAGGGTAACGATCAGGTATCGGTGTCCAATTTCGGGAATATTCCAGTCGCAGGCCCGGTTAAAGCCACCATCTCCCGTGACGAAAGGGCTTGCAGCTTGTCGGACTCGCCGAGACGCGACCTCAACCCGAACGACCCCTCGAACCTCCCCCCGCTCCCGGCCGACCTGCACATCCCGGACTACCCGGTGATGGTTCCCGAGCCTGCCCCGGGCGGCTCCGTGATCCGCGCCGTCGAGTATCCCGCCGAGCTGAACCCGCGGGGCACCCTCATCGTCTGCGCCACCTGCCGGGCGAACCGGGACTGGCTGCTCCTTGAGACCCGCCGACGGGTCTTCGTGCGGTGCCGGTGCGGCTTCGAGTGGGAGGAGGGCGAACTGGACTTCGACTTCTTCGAGGCGAACTTCTCCTACGCGGACCGGTCCTGGGGTGACGCCGATCAGGCGCTGACGGACCTGGGCTTCGGGGGCGAATTCGCCGGGATCTACTTCAACTGATTCTGCTCCGGCAGGATGCCGGCCAGGACCCTCCGGTCCGGCCGCCGTGAAGTCGTGGCTGATTCGGGGCGAGGACCCGCTCTCGCCCGACGTCTCGACCGCATGCTGTATGCGCCGAAGGGCGGTGGGGCACAAGGGCGTTCCTTGTGCCCCACCGCCCTTCGGCATGTCGCGGGAGCGTCAGTCCGCGAGCCGGTACACCGGACTCTGCGGGTCGCCGGAGGAGGTGACCTCGGCGGAGCGGCCGAGGCGGACCAGGGACAGTCTCGCCGTCGCCTCGCGCAGTCCGGTCCCCGAGGCGATCTGGTCGAGTCGGCCATGACCGTGCTGGTCGAGCCAGCCCCGCACGGCATGGTCCGCATCGGTGTCCAGGCCCCGGGAGATCCAGTACAAGGTCAGCACGCTGGTCGCGAGGGCGACCAGCGCGACGGCGGTCGAACGGCCGGGGCCGCTGAGCGCGAAGACGACGGCTGCCGCAGCGAGGGCGGTGGTGCTCACGGAGGTGGCGAGGGCGGCGCAGTGCAGCTCGTGGCGTGTACGGGGCATGGTGATCAGGATTCCTCCTCGGGGATGGGGGCGTAGCGGGAGGTGCGGAAGAAGTTGCAGTCCGGGCGCGGTGGCCGGATGCGGCACGTGCGGCACGCTCCGGGTGCCGCTGGCCGGATGTGGTGGTGGCACACGGTCCGGCCGCCGCCATGGGCGCGGACCGGGTGGGCGACCACCAGCTCGTCCAGCGCGTCGGGCTCCACCCAACCACAGCGGTCCGCCGCGGGTGCAGAGCCGCCGGGACGGGTTCCGAGTGGAGCGATCAGGTATCGGTCGACGGGGGCGAGGAAGGCCAGCACAGCGAAGACCGCGCGGTGGCCGTCAGCGCCGGGCGGTCCGTAGGCGGTACCGAAGGCACGGCGGACGGCAGCGGGATCGAGGACGTCTCCGGACAGCTCGATCGGATGGGGCAAAGCGCCTCCGAAGGCGGTGGGTTGGACGCGGCACAGGCGTGCCGTGACTGCACGCCGGGCCGTTGGGCCCGGCGCTGCCGGTTCAGCGGTTCGGTCGGCGGAGGCGAGGCGGTCGGTCGCCGAGGGCGTCAGCGACGAGCGGGGGCATCGACCACAGCATCAGGAAGATGGACGCCAGTTGCAGAGCGGCCAGCAGCGGTCGGCCGGGCCACAGCAGCATCGCGTGCAGGAAGCTGGTGTACATAGCGCAGCCGGTCAGCCATTCAGCCGCCGAGATGCGGTGGAGCAGGCGGGCCTTGGCGCGGACAGAGCGCAGGGTGGAGATGGGCGTTCCCTTCGGGCGGGGGCAGGGGCGGTGTGGCGGGCGGGTGCTCAGCGGCCCGGGTGCTCGACGAGGGTGCGCAGGACGGAGAGGACCAGCTCGACGGGGGTGTGGCGGTCGAACCGGGCGCGCCAGCCGGGCTGGCGGGCGGTGCCGTCCAGGGAGATGGTCCAGGTGTCGGCGTGGGGGTTGTCCGGCTGGTAGCCCAGGTACACGCGGGTGCAAGGGGACGCGGCGTGCAGACCGCCGTCGGCGTCGATCACGTACGTCCAGCGGTTCTCGTACAGGAAGGAGTTCAGGTCGTTCGGGTTTCCCTCACCGAGGAGCCACTTGCGGCTCGGCACGGTGTCACCGGGGCGGAGGCTGGGGGCGGAGGGTGCAGACAGGACGACGGTCAGCGGGGTCACCTTCCTAGGCGGGGCACGGACTGAGGTCCATGTTTGCTTGGGAAGGGCCGGATCACATAGTCCCGTGAAGGGCTTCGTGCAAGTTGTCTGCCGCAGGCGAACGCGCCTGCGCCCGAACCGAATTGGTCCGGGCACAGGCGCGCGAATGTCCTGTCTCGATGACCCCTGCGGAGTCTTGGTGAGCCTGGCCGGTGGTGGTGGATAAGTCGCCGCACCGGGGCCTCTACGTCTGATCACCGTGGTCGTGTGGCGGCGTGTCAGCGTGTCCTGCGGATGGCGTCGGTAGCAGCCTTGGCGATGGCAACGGGAGCGCTGGAGGGCCGGGGCAGGTGAAGCAGGGTGGTCCCCGGCAAGTGGAGGGACTCCGCGGTGAGGGTGAGCTGGAGTACGGCGCAGCCGGCGGCGGTGAGCCGCTTGACGCGGGTGACGGCTTGGGCGGTTTCGTCGCTGCCGTACCGAGCGTCGGTGACGATCACGAGAAGGCGGCCGGCACCGGGGCGGCCGAGGTCGAGGCCGTGGTCGAGTGCGTCGATAGCATCGCCCAGGTTGTGACTGCCGCCGCGGGCGTTGAACGTCGTCACACGCTCCGGCGCCCGATGGGTGGGCCGGGTCAGGGCGGTCAGATGCCTGTCGTAGGCGACGGTGGCGGTGCGGGAGTCGGGGCCTGTCAGGGCCGCTGCGCGGGCCACGATCCAGGCAGCGGACGCGACGGGCCCGCAGGCGGCGCTCATAGAGCCGGAGACGTCCACCGCGATCCCCACCCGCAACGGCGGGGTGGCGGTGGAGCGGCGCCGGGTGTGGGTAAACGGCTCCGCGGTGGGCACCGACCCGGACGCGCGCTGGGCGTCGCGGGCGAGGGCGGCCCTCATGTTGAGGCGGCCGGGTGGGGTGGGGCTGGTGGTCCGCTCCTCGGTCCGTTCGCGGTAGGCAGCGGCACGGAGCGCGCGGCTCAGGTGCGCGGCGGCGGTCTGTTCGGCGGCGGTCGGCTTGCGGGTGCCGGTGATCGGGCTGGTGCGACTGGGTGTGCCGTCGGGGCTGACGGTGATGCCGCGGGGGTTGAAGACGGAGCGGGCGGTGGCGGCGGCCTTGCGTTGCCCGTCGGCCCGCTGGGCGCGGTCCTGGGCTTGTGCCTTGGCGTGTGCGGCCATGGCGTCGTCGGCGGCGAGTTGTGCCGCGAGGTCCGCACGGTCGTTGGCGGCCATGCTGTCCATGACGACCACCACGGCGCCGGACAGCAGATCGGTGAGGTCCTCTGGCGGGGCGGGCAGGGACGGTGCAGCAGCGTCCAGAGCCTCGCACCAGTCCTGGGCGTGCGCGAGCATGGTCGTGGCGTCGTGGTCGGCGCACCGATGGGCCGCAGTCCAGATGCCGGTAAGGGTGGCCAGCAGGTCCGCACCCAGGACCTGCTCGCACAGCTCGGCGACCGCCCGGGTCTCGCCCCCGTCCAGGATGCCGACGTCACGGCGACCGAGGATCAGGGCAGCCACGCTGGCGGCGTGCTCGATGCCCTGGAAACTCGGGTTGGCGATGTCGGGCATGACCAGCGTACGGGCGCTGGTGCGCAGGTACGTGCGGTCCATCGGACGCCTGGTCAGGTGGGCGCCTTCGACACGGCTCTCCTCCAGCAGGAGCGCGGCCTCCACGATCCGGGGGTGCGCGCCGGCCGGCTCCGTCCATACGGAGTGGGCGGCATGGGCGGCCTCGTGGACGAAAACTCCCCAGGCGGCGGGATACCTCTCTTCGTCGCCCACGATCCGCGGATGGACCTCGTGGGCCTGAAGAGGGTCGAACAGCGTGGCGTCGAACTCGACCTCCCCCAGGCCGGGGAAATAGGCCGCCGGTGCGCCGCTGCGGGTACCGGGGCGGCAGGTGACGAGCAGGTCCTGGCGGCCGGACAGAGCGACCAGCCGGTCGCCGAGCTCGGCACCCACGCGCAGCCACGCGGCCGGGGACGACCGGGGCTGTGCGGGCGGGGCGCCGTCATCGTCCCAGCGCGCGAGGTCGGCGTCGTCGGCCGCGGTGGCGGAGGACTGGACGTGGTGGTGGGCGCTCATCGCTGGCTGCCCCGGGATGCGGAGCCGGAACTCCCCGGGGGCATCTGGGCAGCCGGAGCGGTCGCGGCGGAGAGCTGCCGACCGAGCGTGAGGGGCGCGACGTCCTTGATGCCGGCGATCTTCTTGACGGCTGAGGTGACGACGTCGCGGTCCTCAAGGGGCGCGATGCCGATCAAATTTCCGAGCGCTGCCTTGAATCCGAGGACGGCCTCCGTCTTCTGAAAGGCAATCAGTTCCCGTAGTTGCGGCGCCCAGCCCAGCTCGCCGAGTTCGACCTGCGTCGCGAGGTGTCGGGCGACCCGGACCACCCGGCGATCGATTCGCAGCGCCTCGGCCAGGTCATAGTCCGTGCCGACCTGGATCTGCACGGAGAACCGGCTCGCGAGCGCATCGGTCAGCACGGCACCGTGCACGTTGGGGTTGTGCCCCGCGACCACGAAGAAGCCGGCCTTCGCCTCGATGGTCTCGCCCTTGTGCGCCTTGATCTGGACCTGCCTGCGTCCGTCCATCGCGGGATACAACGCCGCCAGCACCTTCGGTGAAATCAGCGTCGCGTCGTCGATCAGCAGTGCGCGGCCCTCGGTCATCGCGGTGACCAACGGACCGTACTGCCAGACATAGCCTCCGCCGTCATCGAGCGTGTACTCCCCGAGCAAGTCGCCCACGGTGGTGTCACCGTCGCCGGCGACGGTGATCAGGTCCGGGAACGCGGCCTCGACCAAGCTCGTCTTGCCGGTGCCCGGGGGGCCGTACAGCAGCACCGGGATGTCGGCGTCCCGCAGGCGCGCCAGCGCCTCGACGTCGGGAAGGTCGGCCAGCTGCCGCGGGTGGTAGAGCTGTCCCCCCGCGCGGCGGATCGGGCCGACGCTCTGCTTCGGTGTGCTCGGAGCAGGAACGGTCGTGCGGGCCGTGGCAGCGGCGGCACGGGGAGAGTGGGTGCCCGGTGGGCTGATCACCGCGGCTTGCGCGGCTGCTGCCGTCTTTGCGTTCGCGCGGAACTGCGGCCCGGCACCGGGTTGGTCGGCCTCGCCGCGTCGCACCAGGGTCGTGACCGCTTGCTGGACAGCGCCGTGGGAGTGGCCCAGCGTCTTGGCTATTTCCCCGATGGTGAGTTTGTCCGACGGCCGGTTGGCCAGCAGTTGGGCGACCTTGGCCCGTAGTTCGCCGGGCCTGGCGTGGGCTGGCTTGGCGGGCGGTCCGGGTGTGGTCAAGGCGATGATCCTTCAACGGGTGCGCGTGCGGGCGGGGTTGGCGATGTGCTGGGAAGGCGGGCTGCTGGCGGGTACGGGCGTGCCCGGCCGGGGTATGCCGTCGGCGAGCAGCTCGCTGACTGCCGAGCGGTCCCGTGCGTCGGGTCCGTGCCGGCCTCCGTCGCTGGGCAGGCGCAGCCAGGGGCCTCCTCGAAGCCGGCCTGGAGCAGGATCCGCCGGGCGTGGGCGTTGTACCTGGTGGTGGTGATCTCGCCCGTGCGGGGGTGCCGGATCGCGGCGAAGGGCTGGGCGGTGAGCCCTGTTGGAGCTGCCGCCTCGGTGTCGGCCGTGGTGAGTTGGTCGGCGAGTTCGTCCAGCGCCGGGGCGCCGGCCTTGACGTTGCCGACGGAGTCGAGGGGATGCGAGGTCAGGACTGCTCCGTGATGTGGTGGTCGGTTCGGGGGCTTGGGGGCGCCACTGATCCGCCGGTGCCCGTCAGCGCGGATCCGGGCGCGGACGGGCCGGTCCCGCTGGGCTGTAGTGCACGGTGGGCGTGGCAGGCGGGGGGGAGGGCGGGGGAAGGTATCGCAGGGCCGGGTGCGAGGCGATGCCGTGTGCCCGGGCCGCGGCCGTTCGCCCCACGGGGCCGTCACCGCTGCGGTCGGGGTGGAGGGGGGTGGCGCGGACGAGGTGCCGGAACTGCTCCGGGATCTGCTCCGCCTGCCGTGGCACGGGACGCAGCAGTGCTGCGGTGGCTGCGGTGAGCAGGTAGTCGGGTGCGCTTCGGCTGAACTCGACGGTCCACACGCCGGTACGCGCGGCGGCAGTGAGTACCGGGCCAGGGTCAGGGGCCGTGTCGGGCCAGGAGAGGGCGGCTCGACGGTCGGGTGCGGCGACCAGCCGGTACCCATCGCGGTTGAACCCGGACCAGCCGGAATCCATCAGCAGCACGGTGGCCGTGTGGCCGGTGGCCGGTCCGGCGCCAGCGGTGTGCCCGGTCTCGGCTTCCTGAGCTGCTGTGATGAGGGCATAGGGGACTTCGGCAGGAGCGCGGTCGCAGAAGCGGACTGTCCAGCCGCCGGGTCCGGCCACTGTCCACTGCCGGGCCTGCCGGGTGAGGGCGAGCCCTTCTTGAGGGCTGATGAGGACCAGGTCGGCAGGGGCGTTGAACGGGCGGAACCAGCCGTGCTCGGAGGCGAGGAGGAAGACGATGTCGGTTTCCCCTGGCCCGGCGAGGTGGGCGGGGCGGACGAGGAGGTCGGGACGGGGCGGTGCGGCGGTGGACAAGAAGCGGGCAGCTCCATCAGGTTCGGACTCGGCGCGTGCTGGCGCCGGACGGGGCGGAAACGGTGGCTGGCGGGGAAGCGAGAACGGTGACGTCATGGGCGCTGCGGCCGGTGGCAGCCACCGCCCGGCTGGCGGGGATCGCAGTGAGGGTGCTCCAGCCCGCGCTGTGGCCGACGGCGCGCAGCGCCTGCTGGTAGGAGGGCAGCAATCGCCGGGCGACGGAGGCGGCGGCGCGGACGGGGTCGTCGGTGACCGCGACGCCGAACGGAACGGCGTAGTCCTGGACTTGGTGGGCGAGTCCGTGGCCGACGGGGACGAGGGCCGCCACAAGGTACTGGTGGGAGCGAAGGGGCCGTCGGACGACCACCAGGTCCAGGCCCGCCTGGTGGTTGACCTGGCCGACGCGGTCGTTGACGAAGTCGAGCAGCGCCCAGTGGGCGGTCCCCAGGTCCCACAGCCGGTCCATCAGGGCGTTGCGCTGAGCAGCGGTGGTGTTGCTGCGCAGGGAGGGGCTCCACGGGCCGGGCAGGCGCAGGGCCAGCGCTCGGGTGAAGTCGTCGATCGGTGTGGGGGTCAGCGGGTTCGCCTCCTCGGCGAGATCGGGTCGGGAGCGCCGGGAGGTAGTCAGGACGGCTGCGAGGTCAGGCCGCTGGCCAGCAGCTGGGACAGCCGCGGCAGCGTGAGAGCGGAGTCCAGGCGGCCGGCGGCGAAGTACACCGGCATGCCGCTGGTCCCGGTGTCGCCGGGGCGGGCGAGGCTGTACCCGACCCGGGCGCCCATCTCGTCGGTGCGCCAGCGCAGCAGGACACCGTCGGCGTCCAGGGCGGCGGCGTACTCCTCGACGGTGCGGGCGCCGGCCAGGGCATGGCGCATGCGCTGCTGGAGCCAGACGCGGGACGGCTGGTCCCAGCCCTGCTGCTCGGCCTTGATGATCTCGGCGGTGGTGGGGAAGCTGGTCGTGGCGCGGTCGCCCTGGCCGATGAGGCGCAGGCCCCACTCGGCCTCGATCGCCCGGCACTCGGCCTGGGCCCGGGTCGAGTCGCGGTGCATCGCCGGACGCGAGCCGTCCGGCAGCACGCTGATCCCGGCGATGTGGATGTGGTGGACGGCGTGGCGCACCGCCACCCACCGACACCCTGGACCCTGGGCGGGGGCGAGCCCGGTGGCGGCGACGATCCGTCGAGCCACCTGGGCCCACTGGTCGTCGGTGAGCAGCGGATCCTCGGGGGCGGTACGCACCGAGCAGTGCCACACCCTGCTGGGCGGCATCTTGCCGAGCTCGGCGGCACGAAGCTGGGCGTGCTGATCCAGCCGGGCAGCCAGTCGGCCGACGGTGGCGCCCGGGTCACGGCCGGGGTCGGGGGCCCCGTGCCGGTCCCAGGCAGCGACCAGGTGCGGGTCCTCGTGCTCCTCGCGCCGACCGGGGCCGTAGAGGTAACTGAGCAGCGGGCGAGGCGTGTTGCCAGTGGAGATGTCGGGGATCACGCCGCCTCCAGCACGGCGTCGAGGGCGGCATAGGTCCGCTCGGCGAGACCGGAGAGCAGTGTCAGCGCCTCTTGCCCCCGTTCGGGGTCGGGGACGGTATCGGTGAGGGTGCGCAGCTCGCCGGCCAGGCGGTCGAGCGCTTCGGCCAGCGGTCGGCGGGGGTCCGTGTCGGGTCGGCCGACGGGCCCGTCGGCCAGGGCGGCGGCCAGCGCGGCGTTGGCGATGAAGCCGGAGTCCGTCAGATGTTCGCGTGCCGCGCGCTCGCGGATGGCCGCGAGCGCGGTCGGGGTCAGGCGCACGGACTTCTGCGCGGTGCGGGGCTCGCTGGTGCGCGGGCGGCGGCGCGCCTGCTGAACTTCGGTGGAAATGGGCGTTCCTAGGGGCAGGGCCGTCACCGGGTGCGGGTGGCGGTCGTATCGGGAGAGTGGGGCGAGACCGCGACTGCGGACGCGGCGGGGCCTGCTGCGGCGGAGGGGCTGGTGGCGCGGGCGGCGGCGCTGCGCGGGCTGGATGCGGGCGCGACCTCGACGGGCGGGAGCGGGTTGTCCGGATCGCCGGCACGCCGGGTCCACTCGTAGGCGGCGTCCCGGTCGGGGAAGCCTCCCTCCCGCAGGGTGTACGTGCGGGCGAGGTAGTCGACGTCCTCGAAGAACACCCGGACGGGGTGCAGTCCGGGCTCCGGCCGCTGGTCCTCGGCGATGATCCAGGTGCTGAAGTCGTAGATGAGGTCTTCGTTAGCGCTCGGTGGTCCGCCTGCGGCGTGGGCGGGGTCCAGGACGACATCGGAGGTGTACGAGTTCGCGAACCAGTACCGGTCTCCGGTCAGGGCGAGCCGCCGCTCCAGGTCGCGGCTGGGCTGGTCGGTGGTCGGCAGTCCCTCGTCGCGCGGCGTCACCTGGTCGAGGTCGGCGCCGCGGGAGACGAGCCAGTTCTGCGCGAGCGCCACGATCGGTGCCCGCTCGTACTCCAGCCGGAACGTTCCTGCGCCGAGGTCGCGCTGGACGTGGATTCCGGCGAGCTGGTCCGAGCCGGGGATATCCCAGGTCATCGTGCCGTCGTGCACGACGAGGTAGGAGTCGGTCAGCAGCGGCGTGTGCGGGTTGGCGGTGTGCTGCGCGGCCAGGACGCCGATGTTCCGCTCGTAGGCGAACTCCCACCACCTGCGCCTGTCCTCCTCGGTGTGGGCTTCGAGCTCTTCGACCTTGAGGGCCTCGTCAATGGCGAGGAGCGGCTCGGTCACGTCGGTGATGGGGTTCTCCGGTGCTGGGGGCGGATGCGAGGGCGGGTGCGAGGGTGGGGCTGGAGTGGACAGCGCCGCGGGCGTTGGCTGCGGTGGCGCGATCGGGCGGCGGCGCGGCGGGGGCGGCGCGCTGGTAGGCCAGGACGGTGTGCTCCAGCGTGTCGAGGCTCTGGGCGTACCGGATGCCGAGGACCTCTAGGTCCATGGCGCCCAGCCGCAGCACGCCGTTGGTGTCCACGCCGCGGTGGTTGCCGCAAGACAGCGGGAGCAGGCGGTCGCGGATGGAGGCGGCTTTCGCGCGAATCTGGTCGTCCAGGAGGTCGACCTGGCGGGCCAGGAGGTCGACGTGGTCGGCCAGTTCGCGGTGTGCACCTTCCTCGTCGCGGTGGCGGCGCCGCAGGTCCGAGGAGGACACGTCCAGGTGGTGCCGCACCAGGCGCTGGCCGGCGAGGAGTGGGTTGCCCTCGGCGTCGTAGTACGGCCCGGTGTCCCAGGGGCTGGTCAGGTCGTGGTCCCTTCGTCGGGCAGGCAGATGTTCATCGGCTCCGTGGCCGCGCGGCATTCGCCGGGACAGCGGTCGCCGAAGTCGCCTCGCCGGGCGGGCGGCGGGCGCGGGGGGAGGCGGCGCGCTGCCGGGTCGTCTTCGCCGCCGCGGCGGGCACCGGTGCGGGTGCGGGGACGAAGGGGGGCAAGGTCTCGTAGACCTCGATGAGGGACGTCACCGATCGGTGCAGCTCGGTTCGGCGGGCGGCGAGCAGGTCGATAGCCGGCGCGGTGTTGTGGAGAACGCCGTTGATGGCGGGCAGGTCGGCCTCGTGGCCCTCGACGATGCGCTGCAGGTCACCGCGCAGGGCCGTCGCCAGGTACACGATGCGGGCCTGCACGTCGTCCAGGCGCCGCGCCTCGGACGCGAGTTGGTCGGCGACGGCGCCGTGGACCGTGACGGTTCCGGCGCCGGGAAGACGGCGCGGGTGCTCGACCTGCAGGCGGGTGCACACCAGGCGGGTGCCGAGGTCGACGTTTCCGGCCTTGCGCGGCCTCCACTCCTGGACGGGCCGCCCGGCGCGCGGCTCGGGGGTCACCGGTGCTCCAGGTCAGCGGAGTTGATGATGGACAGGCCGGCTTCGACGGCGGCCTCCAGGCCGTCGGCGACGGGAACGCCGGCAGTGGCCAGGCGCTGGGGCGAGTGGAGGCCGCTGGTGTGCAGGACTGGGACCGCGCCGACGGACAGGGCGGCGAGCGCGTCGTCGACCGTGTCGCCGATCACCAGGGTGCGGGCCGGGTCGGTGGCAGCACCGAGGGCGGCGATGTGCAGGGCCATGGCGGGGGCCTTGCTGCCGACGACCGGTTCGTGGCGGCCGTCGATCCGGTCAAGGAGTCCGGTGATGCCGGTCTTGCCGACTTCGGTCAGCAGCCGGTCGTGGAGGGACAGGGACAGCAGGCTCTGCCGGATTCCGCGCGCGCGCAGCCGCAGCAGCAGGTCACGGGTGCCGGGCTGCAGCCGCACGGGGTGCTGGGCGAGTTCGCGCTGGAAGGCCGCGTCGGCGTCGTGCCACTGCTGGTCGGTGAGGGTGCGGTCGAGCAGGGCGTCGTAGAAGTCCCGGATCGGGGTGCGGTGTTCGGCGCGGTAGCGCTCCAGGGTGATCGGGTCGCTGCCCAGGTCGGGCAGTGTCGTGTTGAGCGCGTCGAGGTGGTCCTGGACATCGTCGCGCAAGGTCCCGTTCCAGTCCCAGATGATGGTGACGGGGGCGGTCGAGTGGTGCAAGAAGGCTTCTCCGGAGACAAGTTGAAGGTGGGGCTGGCGTGCGCCGATCCGCTGGCAGTTGAGAGCTGTGGGTGCCGGGCGGGTCAGCGGCGCAGGGAGAGGGTCAGTGCGGCTGCGGCGGCGCTCGTCAGGGTGAGCGCGGCGACGGGGACGGGGCCGTTGGCCGAGAGTTGCCCTGCCAGGGCGGTTCCGGTGGCGCCGCCGAGGCCGATGACGGCGACCAGCCAGGCCGCGGCCTCGGTGGCGGTGCCCAGGGGCGCGAGCCGGTCTCCCAGACGGAATGCCTCGGCCAACCACGGGGCGAGGAAGAGACCGGGCAGAGCGGCGGCGGCCACCGCGAGCGCCGGCTCGGGCGTGAGCAGGAACAGCGCGAACGGCACGGCGAAGCGCACGCTGACCGTTCGCAGCAGCTGGCCGGTGGGGGCGCTGTGCGCGATCCGGGCCCAGACGATGCCGCCGAGAAGGCTGCCCAGGGAGAGGGCGGCCGGCAGTGCCCCGGCGAGCCAACCGGTGCCGTGGCGGTCGGCCGCGGTCAGGGCGTAGACGTTGAACGACCCCAGGCTCGCGCCCAGGAGCGCGGCGGCTCCCAGTAGGACGAGCAGGCCGGGCGAGCGCAGCGGCCCCAGCCAGTGGGCCGACCGACGCGCGGAGCTGCGGGACCGGGCCGGGCGGCGGGAGGCGACCAGAGCCGTGCCGGCCAGGCCGAGGACGGCGCAGACGTGCAACGCCGCAGCGGGTGAGAAGAGTTGGCACAGGACCGTGACCAGGGCGGGCCCGGCGACGTACACCAGCTCCTGGGCGGTGGCGTCCAGGGCGAAGGCCGCCTGCTGGTCCTGCGGGGCGACCAGGCGCGGCCACATCGCCCGCAGCCCGGCCTCCAGCGGCGGTGTGGCCAGACCGGCGACCGCGACCAGGGCGCACGAGAGCGCGGGGTTGCGGCCGGTGCCGAGGATGGCGAGTGCAGCGAACGCGCTGCCCGCGACGGCCGCTGCGGCAAGGGCGACGCCCGCCAGACGGCGGCGGTCGACGGCCCGGCCGAGCAGGGGTTGGCCGACGGCGGAGCTCAGGGCGTAGAGCGCGGCCAGCATCGCTCCCATCGCCGTCCCCGCGTGGTCGGCGCGGGCGGCGAGCAGCAGGGCGAGCGGGGCCATCGCGGTGGGTAGCCGTCCCACCAGGGTGGCGGTGAGCAGCACGGTGACGTGCGGGGTGCGAAGGACGCTGCGGATCGGGCGGTCGGGGCCGGGCCGCCGGGTGGTGGCGGTGGGTGTAGTGGTCAGGGCGGGGCTTCCGGTCGAGGGCGGGATGGCGGTCAGCGGCGGGGGCCGGCGGCGGCGCTGTGCAGGAGGGCTGGGGGCTGCGGGCTGGGGGCGTGGGAGAAGTGGATCCGCAGGGTGTCGCGGTGCAGGTTGGCGGCAGCGGTCCGCGTGCTGGCAGGGCGGGGGGCCGCGACCACCGTGACGTTGCGGCTCGAGGCCGCGGCGACGGAGGAGGAGGCCGCGCGCTGGCCGGATGCCGGGCGGGCGGTAGCGGGCAGGTGCCGATCCGCCCAGCCCGACAGCTCGCGAACCATCGCGCCGGTGTGCATGCCGGCCTCGCTGATCGCCCACCGGTAGGACCTCGGTGTGCCGCTGCGCGAGATCAGGCCCTGCTCGGCCAACACCGACAGGCGGTGGTGCAGCACGCCCGAGCCACCGACGGGGAGCCGCTCCGCGAGCTGCGGGACCGTCAACGGTTCGCTCGCCACCAGCTCGAACAGCACGGACCCGGTGTGGGGGCTGGCGAACAGGCTCATGGCGTCGTCGGTGGCCTCGGGTGCCGCCAGGTCCCCGCGTCCGACCAGGTGCCGGTCCGCCCAGGCCAGGGCGGCGGCGTGGACCGGCCCCAGGGCCCGACCGGCGTCGGTGAGCGCCAGCTCGTACCGGTGGCTGCCGGGGAGGGGCAGACGGGTGATGGTGCCCGCCCGTTCCAGCAGACCGGTCACCTTGTGCAGGCTCCCCGCCGGGATCGGCGTGGCGTCCACGATCTCGGCCGGACGCAGCGGGCCGGAGGAGCCCAACGTGCGCAGCACGCGGGTCGACCAGCGGGTGGAGATCCCCTCGGCGGTCAGCTGGGCGCGGTCCAGGACGGTGGCGGTGGCGGATGCGGGCATGGCGAACTCCGATGTGGCAGTGGGCGTGTCGGGTGTCAGCGCCGGACGGCAGCTGGCGGGAGGGCGGCGGGTGCGGCGACCACGGTGGGCGCGGCGCCGCTGGGGGAGGCGGCGACAGCCTGGGCCGGTGAGGGCCGGCCGGTAGAGGCGGCGAGGGCAGCCTGGAACCTTGCCGGCATGCCGGACCGCGGGGCCTCCTGCGCGGCGGCCTGCTTCAGCCGTTCGGCCTGCAGCCGCTCGGCCGCCGTCTTGTAGACGGCGATGTTGAAGCGCCGCCCGACCGCGACCAGGTGGATGCCGAGCAGGCGGCGGGGGTTGTTCGGTGCGCGGTGCTCGGTGTAAACGAGCCTGTAGGCGTTTCGGTCGTCGAGGTAGAGCTTGCGGGCATCGCGCAGGTCGCGGTCGCCCTGCTGGTCGAGCAGCGGCCCGCGGACCTCGGCGCGAAGCAGCCGGTCCAGGTATTCCAGCGCCAGGTCCCGTACGTCCGCCGGTGCGTCCAGTAGGTCGGCGAGCGCCTCCGGGTGGGCGGAGAAGCCCACCGGAGGACTGCTCGGCCGCTGCTCGCTCACCGCACTGCCCGCCGCCCGGCGGGTACCGGGACGGCTGCGGGGGCGGCCTCGGCGCCGGTGCCCTTGGCGGGCACGGCGGTGGTGCGGGCGCGTGCCGCCTGCGCCTGCGGGCTGTAGACCACGGTGGCCGCGCCCTGGGCGACGGGCGGTAGCGCGGCACGGCGGTGCTCCAGCCACTGCTGGACTTCCTGCGGGCTGGAGAAGCTTCCCTCGCGCAGGGTGTAGCCGCGCTCCGGGTCGCCGGCCTCCAGCTGGAGCAGGAACGGGGCAGCGGCACCGGCCGAGGTGGTGTCGCGCAGCATCACCCACGTCTCGCCGGGCTCGACAGCGTGCTCGACCTGCTCGTAGCGGGCGTGGTCGGAGATGAACCGGGCGGCGACCGTGGCGCTGCGCTCGTCGACCGGGGAGCCGGAGTGCCCGGCGCGGTGGAGGAAGGCACCGACATCAGCGCCCCGGGCGACCAGCCACGCCGCAGCGATGGTGAAGGTGGGGGCCTGGCGGGTGCTCAGGGTGAAGGTGCCGTCGGCGCCGTAGCGCAGGTGCGCGGCGAGCGCGGGCTGGTCGCTCCCCTGGTAGGCGGTGAGGTCCTCGAACAGCAGGAAGTTGTCGCTGTCGGGCTCGGGATCGTCGGGGTCGGTCTCGATGAGGAGGTCGTAGACCCCTTCGGCATCCAGGAAGTGCTGCTGGGCACGGGCGGAGGCGGGGTCCGCGGGCTGCCACTCGGGCAGGCTGAGGTCGGGCATGTCGGCCTCCGATCAGGTCGAGGTGGGGAGGGTGAGGGAGTCAGGGTCGGTCAGCGCCGGGTGCTCCAGCAGGCGGTGGCTAACGTGCCCGGCGGAGCTGGTGCACGCCCCGAAGGGACCGTCGGCGCCGCGCAGCTTCGTCAGCGCCGGTTCCAGGTGGTCGCGCTGCCACGCGCTGGGTCCGTTGGCCCCCGACTCGGGGTCGATCGCGGCCTGCCAGGCGAGCCAGAGGGCGTGCAGCCGCGCCACGGCCTCGGGGTGCTCAGGCCAGCGCACGCACCACGGCCGACTCGCCGTGGTTTCGGGTCCGTAGATCTTCGAGAAGATCTCGTCGACCCACGGGACCATGAGTTCGACCTCTTTTGCAGTAGGCCGGGTCCTCGAAGGCGACGATGAACATGGGCTCGGCGACGGGGGCGTCGTCCTCGGGCTCCAGCGCGGTCGACATGGTGGCCAGCTGCTCGGCCTGCGCGTCGAAGCCGGCCGCCAGGGCGGTGAGCTTCGCGGACAGGGCCTCGATCTGGGCGCCGCTGTAGCCGGAGTTCGGCTCGGCGCCCTCGTCGGGCTCGGATGCGGTCAAGGGAGGAAGAGACCTTTCGGTGCGGTCGCGGGGTCGTGAGACAAGATTCCGCCGCGATCGGCCGGACGCATCCGGCCGATCGTGCGGTATAAGCGCGCCCGGCTCACCGCCGCCCGCCGCAGCAGGCGGCGGCGAGGAGACCGGGGGCGTCGAGCAGCTGCATCGCGGCAGCCGCCTGCTGGCGGACCACCCCGTTGCCGAGAGCGGTCAGCTGGGCCGAGCGCGACAGCCCGGGAACGCCGGTGACGTGGCCGACATCGAGGCCCATGATCCATTCGACGAACTCGGGGGCGAGGCGACCGTTGCCGTCGACAGGCTCAGGAGCAGGCCGGGTGGCCGCCTCCCATCGGGCGACAGCCGAGGCGTAGGGGCCCCACCGGCTCACTCCTCCGGAACCCGGTCCCACAGCGGCAGCAGGACCGCCGACAGCGGCGGCCGGAACCCCTGCCCCGCCCGGCGCCCCGGCGTCCCGGTGTCCGAGGCCCGCGGCGTGGGCAGCAGCTGCGCCGCCGCCGAGGGGAGCGTCAGATCCCCTTTGCTCCCACGGGAGTTCGGGCCTCCGTGCGTCCCGTCGCTGGCCTTCGGGGTGGGTAGTAGCAGGTGCTCCACCTCGTCCGAGAGGTTCGGGCCGTGGCCGCCCGACCGGCGCTTGTCCGGGTGCTGGCTGCCGCCGATCTGCCCGAGGTTGCTCGTCGGAGTCTTGAGCAGAGCCACCGTGTGCCCCAGGTCGGCCCTCCAGGCATCCGGGCCCTTCGCATCGCGCGCCCGCGGGGTCGGCAGGCCCGGAGCTGCCGGGCCAGGCCACGAGGAAGAGGCGCTCCCTGCGGTGAGGGGCACCGACGGCTGCCGCGGATAGCAGCGTCCACCGCGCATCCATCCCGAGGTTGGCCAGACTTCCGAGTACCGCGCCAAGTGCCCGCAGAGGAGGCTCACCTCCGCTGTCTCCCAGATCGCACCAGCCGCACTCCAGGTCGCCATCGGCTGGCGCGGCAGCGGCTGCGCTGAGGATTCCGCGTACGTTTTCAATGATCACCAACTTCGGCTTGAGGACGTCGATCGCGTCGGCGATGGTCAGCCACAGTCCGGAGCGGGTGCCCTCCATCAGGCCGGCGCGCTTTCCGGCGACCGACAGGTCCTGGCAGGGGAAGCCTGCTGTCAGGACGTCGATCGGGGGGGCGCTCGACCAGTCAACTGCAGTGATATCGCCAAGGTTTGGCGTCTCTAGGCCAGTGGTGGGCGAGGATCTGCGCGGCGGAGGGGTTCATCTCGGCGTGCCAGACGACCTCGCCGCCGAGTACGGCCTGCACCCCCATGTCCAGGCCGCCGAAGCCGGAGCACATCGACCCGATCCGCGGCCCCTCGCGGTTGGGTGCCTTCATCGGCGCGCCCCGGCGCGGGCGCTGGCGGCGCGGCTGGGCGGCGCGACGACGACCACGGCGTCGGCCCCGGCCGCCTTCTGGGCGGTGCTGGGCTGGGCGGGCTTGGCGGTCACGGCGGCCGAGCGGACCATGCGGAAGGCTGCGTCGCCGGTGAACGCCTTGAGCAGCTCGGGCTCCGGGCCGGTCAGGTGCTCCGCGGCCTCCCGCAGCTTCCAGACGGCCTCGTCGAGGACCTCCTGTCCGGCGGAGAGCGACTTGAAGTAGGCCAGGCGGTGCGGCGAGGCGTAGGCGGGCCCGGGGGTGAGACGGATGAGCGTGGCGGAGACGACCGCGGGCTGCAGGCGCAGGATCGCCTTGGCGTTCAGCAGCCCGGCGTAGGCGTAGGCCACCGTGCACCGCCGCCAGGCGATGTCCTCGGGCTTGGTGGAGTCGAGAGCGACGGTGTCGTACTCGTCGGTGGAGTTGGCCAGCAGCGTCTGCTGCACCTGGGTCATCCCCGCCAGTACCGCGTCGAGGCGGACGGTCTGGGGATCGCGGTAGGTGTACAGGCGCCACAGTTCCTCGCGGAAGGCGTGCAGGTTGCCGGCGGTGCCGAGCAGCCACTGGGACTGGGTCTCGATGGTGCTGGAGGTCATGGTGGGGGTCCTGGGTTTCAGCGGCGCGGCTTGGCGGAGCTGCGGGGCAGGGCGGCGGCGGGAGTGGGCTCGGCCGAGCGGCCGGTGAAGGCGCGGCGCAGCCGCTGCGGCAGGGTCAGCGCAGCACGCTGGCGGGCCGCGGCGGGCAGATGGGAGATCCCGGCGGACGGGAGGCGGTCAGCCTCGTTCCGCAGCTCTCGTGCTGCGGCGCCGAGTTGGTGCCGAGCGGCGGCGTAGACCTGGCGCGGGTCTACCGGCTGCGCGTCGGGCATCGCCCACACATCCGCGGTGACGGAGTGCTGGAAGAGTTGCGCGAGATGCCGCGTCGCCTCCGTGACCCGGGTGTGCGCTCCGGCGAGGGCGATGGCGGTCCGCCGGGCGGCGCTCGTGGCGGAGGGGTCGAGCGGGATGCTGTTGGCGTAGTCGGCGGCGCCGAGCGCGCTGCTCTGCACGAACTGGAGGGCGCCGAGCTGCTGGGCGACGACGCGGGCGTCCGGGACGCCGGGGTCGGCGGCGAGGGGGCCGGGCAGTCCGTTGGCCAGTGCCTCGGCCTGGTCGGCTACCAGGCGAAGGCGCTTCTGGTAGTCGACGGGGGTCGGTGCGGGGTCGGGGGTAGGCATGGCGGGCTCCGTACGGTGAAGGGGCGGTCGGGCGGTTTGCGCCGTGTCAGGGACGGCGGAACGGCAGGACGGCCGCAGTTGGCGGTGTGCTGGGGGAGGCGGCAGGCGGCGAGGCCACGATGAGGAGATGCCGTGTCCGCTGCCGGGCTGCGCCGGGGCGCGGCTCGTGCTCGCCGGCGGCGGGCGGCATCGGCGCAGATTCCGGTGCGGACGGGTCGGCGAAGGCGACGGCGGCCGGAGGCAGCGGCACGTTCGGCCAGGGCGGCCCTGCGGTGATGGCCGCGCTGGCGGCGAGGAGATCGGCCGACAGGGCCCGCAGGCCAAGCTGTGTGCTCTCCAGCCCCTGGGCGACGATGCCCTCCAGGACGTCGAACTGCCGGGCGTTGAGAGGGGCGATATCGGAGTCCCAGAGGTGGGCCGCGGCCTCCAGGGTCTCCCCGAGGACTGCGCCGACCAGTCCCAGGCGGGCAGCCGCCCAGGCGAACACGAGCGCGCCGGTGCGGGCGGCGCCCTGCTCGGGTGACGCCTGGTTGAAGCGGGCAACGCTGGCGGCAGCGTGCCGTTGCAGCGCGAGCACGTCCTGGAGCTGCTCGGCGACATCGACGGGTTCGGAAGGCCCGGGTCGCCCCGCCGCCGCCTCCAGGGCGCCGGATGCCATGCTCCGCAGGAGCCGCCCCACCTCGTGCTGGTCGCCGGTCATCGGCGGCTCCGGGACGTGGGCTGAGCGACCGGCTGGGCAGGCGGGGGGTCGGTGGTGGAGGCGGCGATCCGGGAGGCGAAGCCGAGGACTTCATGGTGGCCGAGATCGGCCTCCTTCTCGGCTTCGGTCAGGGCCGCCACCGCGGCCTTGTGGCGGCGCTGCTGCAGTGACTCGGCCGCACTGCGCGGGGCACCGCGCTCGGTCAGGGCGCACTTGACGGACAGGTCGAGGGCAACGCCGAGATGCCGGGTGATCGTGGCAGAGCGGACGGCCGCTGCCGCGTAGGCGCTGGCCAACTGCGGTTCGGCGGCTTTGTCGGCGGAAAGCTGCCGGCACTGGCGCTCGAAGACGAGGGCCTGGGCCATCCGTTCCGAGACGGCGGCGGGGTCGGGTGCCAGTTGGCCGGGCCCAGGTGGCGCGCCTGTGACGCGGCCGAGCAGTCGCAGCATCCCGGCGACGGTGGGCAGGTCGCGGATGGAGGTGTGGGTTGTGCTGGTCAGGGTGACTCCGGGGTCAGCGGCGTCGGCCGGCCGCGTGCTGCTGGTCGGCGGGGCGCGTGGGAGGGGCGGCGATGATGCGGGCCCCGCGGTCGGCAGAGCGCGCGACGGCCGCCGGGCCGCGCCCGGACGGTGTGGTGAGCGACAACCGGGTCGCCTCGGCGCGTAGTTGCTCCACGGTCTCGCGGATGGCGATGCGGGTGTGGGAGAGGGAGTGGTTGACGTGCCGGGTGGCGCGCTCGCGGGTCTCCTCGGCGGCTGGGCCGCCGACGCCTTCGACTTCGTGCAGGCGGGCGGCCATGGCAGCGCCGCGGCTGATCGCCGCGCCCGCCCGAGCCAGCCGTTCGGCTGCCGCGGCGAGCGCTCGGGCCTCGACCCGCTCGGCCGTGGCCGGGTGTGGGCGCGCGGCCAGGACGACGGCGGTGTCCAGGACGGAGCGGCGGTGCTCGTCGATCGCGTCGGCGTGACCGGCCAGTTCGGGGAGGGCCGGCACGCCCTCCTCGCGGTAGGCGCGGGGAAGCGCGGTCTCCAGCGCCTCGGCGTGGTCGGCCGCAGCGCGCAGCCGCTGGGCGGCGCTGGAGTTGGGGACAGGTAGGGGCATGAGGTCTCTGCTCGGGAGTCAGCGGCGTGGAGGGGAGGGTTCGGCGGCGGGCCGGGCGGATCGGTCCGGCCCGACGGCGGTAGTGCGGGTGGCTGCTTGGCGGCGGGCGCCCAGGACAATGGGCCCGCGCCTCTCCGGACCGGTGGACCCGAGGGCGGCTCGGTGGCGCTGCTGCAGCCGGTCGGCGGGCTCCAGGGCGCGCAGCGAGTCGCCGAGGAGGGTGCCGGCGGAGACGGAGGCGTCCAGCGCCAGGACCCGGACGATCCCCGCGGAGGTGGCCGAGGCGCGCAGGAGCGAGGCTCGCAGGACGCGTTCGGCCCAGTAGTCCGGATCTCCCGGCATGCCCGGTGCCAGCAGGCTCCGGACCTGTTCGACCGTGGTTGTCCCGGAGGCCAGGGCTCCGCGCCGCTGCACCTCCCACAGGGCGGTGAGCTCGTCCACGGGCTCGCCGCGGTGCGCCAGGGCGGTCAGGGCCTTGTAGACCGCGCCGTGCTCCGGGGCTATGAAGTCGCTGTCGGTCAGCCAGGTGGCGGTCTCGCTGATCCGGGCGGGCGATTCGATCAGCGAGGCCAGCAGCATGCGCTCGTTGTCGCGGGCTGCCGCTGCGGCGCGTCCGGATCGGGGGCCGGCCTGGGCGTCCGGCGCGGGCAGCGGCTTCGTCGATCGGACGTCGATGGTTCCCCAGGCCGTCGTGAGCTGGTCGATCACCGTGTGCAGCGCGGTTGTCAGGTCGATGGTGGAGCGGACGGAGCCGCTTTCGGAGGCGGCCAGCAGCCGGTGGGCGTGCTGTTCCAGGGCGCGGCGCACCGCGGTCTCCAGCACCATCCGCCCGTACGCGGTGGCGTGGTCCGCTGCCGGGCACGCCGAGATCAGGGACTGTCCGTAGCTGGCGCTGAAGCCCGGGATGGTGCGCGAGCCTGACGCCATCGCCCGCAGTGCCCAGTCGCGGTGCTGGTCGCTGGTGGTCGGCAGCGGCGTCTCGTCGCGCTGGGCGAGCAGGACCGCGAAGAACTGACCGTGGGCCGGGCGCAGGAAGTGCCGGGGTTCCAACCAGCTCCGCAGCGAGTCCAGTTGGCCGGGAACGAGGAGGCAGGCACCGAGTACCGCCTGCTCGGCCTCCAGCTGCGGGCTGAGGCCAGGGCTGTCGACGCTCACAGGCGCCGCCCGGGTGAGGCGGGGGGAGCGAGGAGCGCAGCGAGGGCCTCCAGGTCGCGTGTGAGGGCGTCGTCCTCGATCGGGACGTGGCCCAGGCCGACGGTCAGATGCCAGCGCCCGTCGATTCGCGAGATCGGAAGGGAGGGCGGTGCGTCGGTGTGTGCGCCGGGGCGGGGGCGCGGCGGCACCGCGGGAGGCAGCAGAGGAGGGTGCACTGTGAACAAGTCCGTTACGAGTCGCGGAGGTTGGTGGGATGGTCGAGCGAGGAAGAACTCAGCGGCCTGAGCTGCGGCGGCGGGGTGAGGGGAGGGGCCGCGGAGGTTCGATCGGGGCCCGCCTGTCGGCGCTGAGCGCCTGGCGGACAGCGGCCTGTCGCGCGGCGTAGCGGGAGAGCGCGGACTGGTAGGCGGCCCAGGCGCCGGGCCCGGACGACCGGTCCGGTACGACGGGCGGGCGGTCAGGAGTGCGGTCGATGGTCGGTCTCCGTAAGTAGTGGAGGGGGTAGCGGTCGTCCCCGGCTCCGGCGTGGGGCCTGTGCCGGAGCCGGGGAAGGGTCACCGGGGGCGGGCCGCCCGGCTGCGAGCGGTGGGTGCGGCTGCGACGAAGAGGTCGTCGAAGCCGGGCAGCATCTGCACCTGCGCGGTGCCGCTGGAGGTGGCCGCGGTCACCCGGGGCGACAACGGCTCGGCGGCGGCCGGGGCTGCCAGAGCCAGGCTCTCGGGGCTGTAGATCGTCTCCAGGTACTGGGAGACAGGCCGCTCCCAGTCCTTGTGCAGGATCGCGCCGCCGACCACACGCGCGGCCTCGGTGGGGATCACAATGTCGGCGAGCTGCTGGCAGGCGGACGATCGGGAGCCGGTCCACGGGTAGTCGGCCGGCATGGCGACGGTGAGCGCCGCCTCCGGCACCGTGTACTTCCGGTCCTTGTTGTCAGACCAGTACCAGCCGCGGATCTTACTGGTGGTGCCGGGAGCGGTGCGGTCGGCCGAGAACTCGTTGCCGCCGGAAGTCCGCCGGTTGCCGCGGGTGTTGACGCGCACGCCTTCCGGCCAGCCGAGGGCCTCGGCGAGGGTGCGGCCGGGGACCAGCTCGGCGGGCTGCATGGCCTGCAGGTTGACGTAGTGGTGACGCCCGGCCACGAGGTAGACGCGCCGCCGGTGGGCGGCGACACCGACGTCGGCGGCATCAAGGACCTGGTAGTCGGCCGAGCACCAGTCGGCTATCTGCAGCTCCTCCGAGATGGCCTCCAGCACCACCTCCGGCAGAGCACTGCTCTGCTCCATCGCCATCCAACGGAGGTTGTCGTAGCGGGCGGTGAGCCCCAGCGACCAGATCAGCGACTCGGCGATCAGCCCGATGCGCTCGTCGCTCATCTGCGGGACCAGGGAGCGTGCCTCGTCGAAGGTCAGCAGCGGCCCGGTGAACCCGTTGTAGCCGTCCCAGTCGGGGTCGGAGCAGATGCCGCAGGTGTCGGCAGCCTCGCATTCCCCGGTGTCGTGGTAGTGCCCGAAGGTCGCCTCGCACGCCATGGTGAGGGTGTCGAGCAGCAACTCGATGTTGCGTTCCTGGTGGCCCTCGCGCTTGCCGGCAGGTGACCAGACCTGGCACGGGGCGCTGACCGTGAGGCCCTCGACGTACCGCAGCGCGGGGTGGACCGGGTCGAGGGTCCGCACGTCGGCGACGATGCGCCGGTGCCCGGCCGCGACGGCGGTCGCCGAGGCGTCCCAGCCGATCTCGACGCCGACCACGTCGAACCCCGAAGGGTCCAGGACCCGCAGGCCCTGCTCCCAACCGCCAGGCCCGGCGAACAAGTTGACAACCCGTTGACGATCGCCGGGGCGGGGCGGGAACAACCAGGCCACGGGCCAGGGATGGGCGAGGGAGACGAGCTGCTCGTGCGTCCACGGGCCCATCTGTGGACCCTCGGTGGGCCAACGCAGGTCGCCGGCCGTGGACAGGCGCGGCTGGAAGTCGCGCGGCGGGATCTCCGGGTATCGGTAGCTCAGCGTCGCCCCCGCTCCTGCGGCCGGTCGGGCTCCGAGATGGACAACGGGGTGCTGGCAGCCGACCGGGAGGGTGCCGGCGCGGCGGAGGCGCGAAGCGCAGCGCCGACGCGGGCTCCGCCCGAAGCGGCGCGGTCCGCCGCGAGGTCGGCGGTGATCTCGTTGTCGATCGCGTCCAGGTCCTCCGCATGCTCCCTGAACACGTCCGCGAAGCCGGGGTGGGCGGCCTCGTCGGCACTGTGGGCGAGGGTCGTCATCGCGGCGCGGAGCTTGCGCAGCGCGGCCAGCCCCTCGGCTACCTCGACCGGCGCGTTGTCGGCAGCGCGCCGCTCTCCTGTGAGCGGCAGCAGGTCGCGGTGGATCTCTCCCGCGACGTCCCGCAGGACTTCCGCGTACTCGAAGGCCCGGCCGGCCAGGGTCTCCGGCTTGATCGAGCCGAGGTGGTCCAGCCGGCGGGCCATGCTGAAGACGGCGCCCAGGTGGGCGGATGCGGTGAACTCCGCTGGAGGCGGCGGTGCGAAGACAGCGGTGTACTCGGCAACGGCGTCGCGAAGGCGGAAGGCGTCGATGCCCTCGGGGATCAGCATCACGTCGGCGTTGTAGCGGGTGAGTTCGCCACCGCCGTCGCGCGCGGAGGGTGCGCGGTGAATCTCGTTGAAGACACCGTGCTTCGCGAAGCCGAACCAGTTGGCGTCGACCGGTCCGGCGGACGGGGAGACGACACGGATGCGGACGCCGCTCCAGGTGTCCTCTCGAATGGTCTGGGCCAGTTCGGCGGCAATGACCATGTCGCCGCGGCGGGCCACCTGCCGCAGCCCGACGACGGTGCCGTCCGGTAGGGGGCAGATCAGGCGCAGGGCCTCCGCCTGGTCGACGGACTCGATCCAGGGAGACATGCGGTACCTCCTGGTGGGAATGGGGGAGACGGTCAGCGCGTACGGACCGGACGCGGGGGCGGCGTTGAGGTAGGCGCAGGCTCCGAGGCGGCAGCGGCGGCGCGGACCGTGGTGGAGGTCGCGGCGGCGGCGCGGCCCGTGCGAGGAGGGGCGGCCAAGTCCTCGGCGAGGTCGTGGAGTTCGTTGCCGACCTCCTCGATTGTTGCCTTGTGGGCGTCGAGGGCGTCGGCCGACCGGAGGTCGCCCCGCTGGCGGAAGACCTCTGCGGCGTGCTCCAGGAACTGGTGGAGCGGAGCGAGGAGGCCCTCCTCCGCCGAGTCGAGGACGGCCGCGAGTTCGGAGTCCTGGCCGGCGCGGTGCAGGCGGTCCAGATGAGAGGCGTTGGTGGCAGGGGCAGTCACGCGACCGCCTCTCCCGAGCGACAGCTGAACGGGGAGCATCCGTCCTCGGGACCGTTCTCCAGCTCGTCGTCCGCCGGCGTGAGCTGCTCCAAGGCACGGAGCTCGGCGCGGCTGAGTCGGTCGATCGGGGCAACGGACAGCGGCTGGCGCGAACGGTGCAGATAAGCCTGCCCCAGTAGAGGACGCCCCTCGGAATTCGCCCGCGCATTGCCCGCGCGGATCGCGGCATCGAACTCCACGACGTCAGCCCATTCTGCAGGCGATCCGTCACGGATCTGCCTCCACTGGGCATTCCCATGGAATGGACAGCCAAGGCACGCGGACTTCGGGGTGGACGCCCAGCCGTGGTCGGCAAGGAGCTTCAGGCAGTCCTCGCGCGACAGCCCCAGGTCGATAAGGGGGAAGCTGTGGCGGGTATACTTGACATCCGAGTCCTTGGCGCGATGGAATTCATCCGTCGAGATCCCGATCCACTGCTCGACGTACACTCCGCGCGGCACTCGGACCGGGTAGGGGTAGCCGAGAATTCGGCGCACTTCCCGCTTAATCGGCTTTATCTTATATTCGCCGGTGCATTGGCGCCGGGTCATTCCAGGACTGCCGTCCTGGTTCAGGATGTAAAGGGGCATGGAGGCGAATCGGTGGCCCGGGTCGAGGGCGTCCTCTCGAATATTGCCCGAGGCTACTCGCAGGATCGGGATGTTGGCGGGGCGGGCGACCCGGTGCTCCACGTCGTCCAAATGCCGGTAAACGGCCGCGGGCTCCCAGCCGGTATCGGCGAAAATGGCGTAGTCGAGTTTCGGCAGCTCGCCGAGCGCGGACAGCAGGAGAAGCGTAGTGGATTGCACGCCGGCGCCGAGAGACAAAATTCGGCTGGCGGGTCCGGGAGTGACAGTCACGCGGCCTCACCCGCCGCGGCGAGGGCCCGCTCGGTGATGAGGTCGGTCTGGCGGGAGGACGCCTTGCCGATCGCTCCAGCGCCCGGCTCCTTGTACCAAGGCCGCAGGTCAAGCATGGCGGGGCGCATGCCGGTGGCGAACAGCAGCGCGGTGCCCTTGCGCAGCGCGCGGATCTGGTCCGGCGGCAGAATGCGTTCCTGGCGCATGCTGGTCGAGGTGGACCGCCCGGATTCCGATGTGGAGTGCGACACGGTTTCGACATCGTGGTCGCCGACCAGTCGGGAGAGCTTGTCCGCGAAATCGGCGTCGTCGATTCCGGAGCCCACGACCTTGACCGTGGCGGCGGACCACATCGCGTCCATTCCGGCTTCGCCCCAAACCTTCTGGCCCTGGCGGTACGACTGCAGAATGGTGATCGGGATGACCCCGCGTGACCCCAGATGGGAATACAGGTCGGGGAGGTCCGAGATTTTGCAGACATTCGCGGCCTCGTCGAGGATCGCGAGCAGCGGAGGATCGAGCCGTCCGCCGGCGCGCTCGGCCTCGATGACCGCGGTACGCATCACGGAGTCCGCTGCCGCAGCGATAAGGGCGCCCGCAGATCCACCGCCGTCCTTGGACAGCAGATAGAGAGTGTCCTGGTCGGTTACGAATTCCTCGGGCTTGAACTGAGGTAGGTCAGGATTCGGGGTGACCCACCGGGAGATCTTCGGGTCGAGCAGGCAAGCCGCGTACTGGCGGGCGGTTTCATAGATTCCGTCGCGAGTTTCGACGGCACCGGAAACGGTGCCCTGCAGCTGGTCCGCGATAGCGAGCAGCTTGTGGTCGCGGAGAATGTCGATGGGCGTCCGGTTGGACGGCACCGCAAGCCACTTCAGAACATCCGTGATCGGACGCCGGTCACATCCGGCGGCCAGGAAAAGCGCGCACAAGGTGTTCTGGGCGGCGGTGCTCCAGAAATCCCCCTGGGAGCTTTCGTTGACCGCCGCGGCGACGAAGTGCCCGGCGAGGCGGCGGGCACCGGGGAGGTCCTTGGCGTCGGCCAGGATGTCCCACCACATGCCCTGCGGGGTGTGAGCGATGCCCTGCGGGTCCATGGTCCAGACCCGGCCGGCCTCGGACCGCGCCTCCAAGGTCGCGGTGTAGGCATCCCTCGCGGCTTTGTTGCTGGTCAGCAGGACGGGGCCGGGGGCCCGCAGGATCGCCGGGACGGCCAAACTGGTGGTCTTGCCGCTTCGCGGCGCCATGATGGCGACGCACACGTCCTCCCAGGAGGCGCGGACCTCCGGGCCGGACGGCGCGAGGTTGCCGAGCAGCAACCCGCTCTCGTCGGGGCGGATTGCCCGGTCTTTTACAGTCCGCGAGACTCGGGCGCAGGTCGCGTGCCTTGGCGGTGATCTCGGCGGGCAGCAGCGGTGCGAGGTCGCGGGAGGTGGCGAGGCCGCTGGGCTTGCTCCGGTGCCGGGACCACAGCCACAGGCCGGTGGCGGCGAGGGCGAGCGCGGCGATGCCGGGGACGACGCGGGTGGCGATCAGCAGCGCCGGCGACGACAGGTGCGGGTAGAGCTGGCCGGGGTGCAGCGCGGCGGTGACCGGCTCGAAGGGGGCGTGCCAGGGGCCGCTTCCGGTCAGGGAGTTGGCGGTGTTGCCGCCGATCCAGGCGAGGGAGCCGAAGACGGCGAGGGCGGCGCCTGCACCTATCAGGGCGTAGAGCAGGGCGTCGGTGCCCGGACTCTGCGAGGGGCTTTTCGGGGTGGCGGGCAGGGGGTGGATCCTTACGGGGGAGGGGAGTTGGCCGCCCGGCTGCGATCGGGGCAGTCAGGACGGGGGGCCTTTCTGGTCAGCGGCGAGGGTGGCCCTGAGTCGGATGGCGGGGGTCGGACCTGGCGAACTCGGCCTCGACATAGGCGAAGGGGTTGCGGGACCGAGGCGGCGCCGGGCGAGTCGCGGCGGCTGCACGGGTGGCGCTGCTGATCTGCGACGACGTCCGGACGACCGGGGCCGGGTCGACGACAGCCGAGGTGAGCATGTTCAGGTAGCGCATCGGGGTCGCGGCGGACAGGACCGCGCTCCACTGGTCCTTCCAGTTCGGACCGAAGGCGACCTCGACCATCCAGGGCCCCATGGCTTCGCCGAACTGGCTGTCCGGCTTGGGCCTGTGAGTCAGGGAGGCGGTGCCATCGGGAGAGGTGAACCGGATGCCGTCCACGACCCTGGTGGCCGGCCCGGCGGGAGCGTCGATGATCGAGACCGTGCCGTCCGGGTCCTGGAAGCACACGGCCGTCAGGTCGGAGGCGGCCCAGCCTGCCTTGAGGAGCGGGCGCCACCCGGCGGTCGGATGGCCGGGCCACTCCGTGACGATCTCCTCGGGAGCCACGTGCCGGTCTGCGGCCAGGGCCTGGACGAGTGCACCGACGATCTCGGCCGGGGTCTCCTTGCTGAACGTCGCCCACCAGCGCGGTTCCGCGTCGTGCGGGCGGGTCCGGATGGTGATTCGCCACAGGTGGAACACGGCGATCTCGGCGGCCACCTCGATCCGGCCGCAGGGGCTGGTGGCGGCGATCCGGCCGGTGGCCGGGGTGTTCTGGTGCGGCCAGCCGTGTACGTGGACCAGCGGTTGAAGCACGCGGCTGGTCTCGCCGGCTCCTGCGAGGTATCGGGGGCGGACGAGGAACTCGTCCTCGGCTGTGGGGGGCATCGGGTTCTCCGGGGTCAACGGTGGGGCGGCTCGACGATCCGGGAGTGCGGGGTGACGGCTGCGGGGGCGGCATGGATCTGCGGGGCGGGGCCGGCGGTCCGGATGGCCGGGGAGGTGGCGGTGGCGGCGCGGTGGCGGGTACTGCCGATGAGGAGGTCGCTGGCCGGGGCCGCCGCGCGGAATCCGGCGGAGGCGATCCGGGAGCCTGCGTCGAGAACGGGCTCCCAGACCTCTGGCTGGTCGCCCAGCTCGGTGCCGAGCTGGTTGCCCAGGGCGGTGAACGCCGCGGCGAGTCGGTGTGCCGGTCCGGGGCGCAGGCCCAGCCACTGGACGGCGTCGGCGGCGTGCTCCGCGGTCAGCTCGGGCGCCAGTCGCTCGATCTGCCGCAGCGCGTCGCTGGCACGGGCGACCGCGGCCTCGACGAGGGCGAGGGTGGGGTCGGTGGGCACGGGGCTCCTACAGGGGACGGTGGAGGGGGCGGGCCGCGGTCTGCGGGATGACGGCCGGGGGCGCGGCCACGACGGTGCCGCGCGGCCCCGGGGCCGAACGGGCTGCCGTGAAGCGGGGGTTGCGGTCCTCGTACTCGGCCAGCTGGCACACGGCCAGGGCGAGGGAGCGGTCGCGCGAGGTCTCGGCGAGGCTCTGGTCGGCGCGCGCCAGCGGGGCCAGGACGCGGGCCTCGTGCGGGTCCGTGCGGATGAGGACCCAGCGGCAGGCGGCAGGGTCGCCCGGTACGGCGATGCCGGTGGCGGCCAGAATCCGCCGGGCGACCTCGGCGAACCGGTGGTCGGGGGCGGGGGCCCTGTCAGGGTCGGTACGCAGCGTGCACTGCCACACCATCCGGGACCTCACCGCCTGGGACGGGCTTGTTGCCCGGGGAAGATGGGCGGTCAGCTCGGCGACGAATGCCTGCTGGTTGAGCGCGGCGAGTTCGGGAACCGACCGCCAGGCGTCCACCAGCCGCAGCGGCTGCTCCCGGTGGGCTGCCGCCGTGGCCAGGCCGGCGATCAGGTCCTGCGCCGAGGAGTAGCGGGAGATCACCGGGTGCATGGTCACCTTCCCAGCGCGGACGCGGCGGCTGAGACCACCGCGACCGGTTCCGCGTTCGGTGGCAGACCGGCAGCTGACCGGGTGGCCGAGCGGGCGAGTGCCGCCTGGTGACGCTCGGCGGCGTCGAGGGGGCCGTCGTAGTCCCACGGCCAACGACCTCCGATCCGGTACAGACCGCGCTCGTCCGGGGCCACGAACTCGGTGCCGCCGTCACCGTCGTAGTCGCGCGTCCAGTCGAAGGTGAGCACCTCGCCGTCCCACCGAGCGGTCAGCCCGCAGTTGTCCTTCTGCAGGTCCGCGACGATCTGCTCCGCAGCGAGCCGGGAGAAGGCCGGAGAGCAGTAGGGGCCGATGAGCCCGGTGGTGTCGCGGGGAACGACCAGACCGGGGTAAGGGCCGTGCTCCGAGCCGTCGACGTAGAAGTGGAAGAGGCGCTCGGTCACGGGGCTCAGTACGGGTTCTCGGTGGTGCGGGCGTCGTGCGCGGCGGCCACCAGCTCGGGCAGGTCGCCGGGGGCAGCGTCGCGCTGGTCGATCCACCAGGTCGCCTTGTCGAGCAGGCGCACCTGGTCCTCGATCTCCTGCCAGTCGCCCTCGTCCAGGTCGCCCTCTTCGACGAGGACCCGGTAGGCGCCGGTAACCAGCTGGTGGCGGCTGCGCTCGCCCCACGGCACGGCCTTGGGCGGACCGTCCAGGGCGGGCATGCGGAACTGGGCGGCCCACTCGGTGGCGGCCTGCTGCTCTTCGGTACGCCGCTCGGCCAGCCAGGCTTCACGCGAGGCGGTGTCCGACTGGCGCTCGGCCAGCCAGCAGTCCTTGCAGGAGCGTTCCGCCAGCCAGCGGGCGAAACCCGCGCGCTTGTCGGCGGGGCGTTCCGACAGGTCGTGGTCGACGCTGTGGCCACAGGAGTGCTCCACGGACCAGATCTTCTTGACGGCCAAGTTGGCTCTCCTTAGCGGGAATTCGAGTGGCCAGCGGCCCACTGGATGCGCGGGTCGACGGCGGGGACGGCGGCTGCGGCGGAAGCGGCGCTCTGCGCCTGGAGGGCGGCGCTGGAGCGGATCCGGCCGCCGGTGGCGAGCGCGGCCCGGGCACGAGGGCTCGCCGGGCCCGGACGGGCTGCGGCGGTGGCGGGCCGGGCAGCGACGGAGGCGAGGTCCCGGCTGTTGCCGGCCAGGACGGTGTCGGCTTGGGCGATCACCGATTCCACCCGGGAGACATCGATGCTGGCGGGATCGGCGCGCAGCTGGGAGTCGATGGCACGCAGGCTCGCGGCGACCTCGTTGTTCATCGCCACGCGGTTGTGCAGCAGCGCGTCGGCACCGCGGTCCTGGGCGCTCGGCCCGGTGTGCACGACCGTTCCGAACGGGTCGGACTGGCCGGCGGCGTATGGCGCGGGTGAGGGCTGAGTCCGGTCCTCGGGGGCGATGAGCCGGGTGGCGAAGGGGTCGGTCTGCTCGGCGGCTGGGCTCGGCTCCGGCGAAGCCGGGGTGCGGTCCATGGCGGCGATGAGCCGGGTGGCGAACGGATCGGTCGGCACGTACGGGCCGCCCAGGGGCTCGAAGGCGAGGTCGGTCGCCACACGCACACCCTGGTTACGCAGCTGGGCGACCGCGCGGGTGGCACGGCGGTCGCCTTCGTGCTCCGGCTCGTCGAGGGCGAAGAGGTCGGACTTGGGAGGAGGAAGGCGCACGAACCCCGCCTCGGCGAGCGCCGGCCTGATGTGCGGCTGCACGAAGGGGACGCGGGCGATGATGCCCAGTTGCGGGTGCCGGCCGATGGCCACCTCGTGCGCCAGGCTCGGCACAGGCGGCGCGAGGTGGACGACGGCGTCCGCACTGGCGGCGGCTTGGGCCGGGCTCGGCAGCGAGGGCTGGCTGGCCGCGGTGTAGTCGAACTCCTGGGCGGCCTCGACCTGGACCCCGCTGTGGCGCAGGAAGGCGACGGTCTGCCGCACGTGGAGGAAGAGGTTCTGCTCGTTGGGGGCTGTGTCGATGGTCAGACGGCCGTCGGCGAGCGGCCGGAACCCGGCGCGGAGCAGGACCTCGCGGGCTGCCGGGTCGGCATCGGCGCCCAGGGAGGCGGCGATCCCGTACTGCGGATCTCGGGTGATGGCGACGTGATGGGGGGTGATGCGCTACTCCTGGTGGAGGCGGGGAAGGGGAGGTTCAGCGGCGGGCTGTCGACCGGACCGGCTCCTGGCCGGCGGCGGCCGTAGCTGCGGGCGCGGCGATGACCCGGGTGGGACTGGTCCCGGCGCGGGCGGCGCTCGCGCGACCGGGCGGGGTGTTGCGGACGGCGATCTCGACGCCGAGCTGGCCGAGGGCTGCGATGGCCCGGTCTGTGGCGCGGTTCTGCTGGTCCGCGTCCCGGCTCGCGAGCGAGTAGCGCTCGGGGGCGGCGGGCAGGCCGAGTGCGAATCCGGCGTCCTTCAGCGCCTGGTGCACCGCCTGGTCCCGGCTGGCCGTGGTGGCGGTGATACCGGCTTCCCGGAACCGCCGGAACGTGACACGGGAGGGGTGGGTGGATTCGGCATCGTTGTGCACGAGTTGGCTCCGTGGGATCGGTGTTCAGCGGCTCCGGGACGCCCCGGGCGGCGGCTCCGTCGGTGCTCGCGGCGGTGGGCTGGACGGGGCAGCGGCCATCCGGGTCAGTGGCGCGCGGACCGCGGCGGCTGCACGAAGGCTGGCCGGGTCGGGACGCGCGGTGTCGCGCTGGTAGAGGGCGCGGAAGTCGCGGCGCGGCATATCCCCGTAGGAGGGGTTCCACCAGTCGGTTCCGGACAGGTACCGGTCGTTCGAGTTGTAGCGGATCATCACGAACGGCCGTTCCTGGTCGAGCTGTTCGGCAAGCCGGGCGAGCCACCAGTGGTCGTCGTCGAACCTCTGGATCGCCTCGACGACGATTCGACCGTCCCGGACGTCGGCCGCGATCTCCCGGCTGAGCGGATCCGCCAGCCCCTCGCGCAGCTCGAGTTCCGCGGTGCTGCGGGCGGTCACGGTGGCCAGGTCGGCGTCCGGGAACGGCTCGGCCGACTGGAGCCACTCGTAGTAGGCCAGGACCTTCGTCGGGGGCTGCTCGGGCTGGTGCCAGTTCGCCACCGGCACGCCGGACTGCGACAGGGCCCGCAGGGCGTCGACAGCACGCTGGATCTGGTCGTGCGCCTCGACGCTGGGGCGTTGGCGCCACCCGTTCTGCTCGACCTCGGGCGCGCGGTACCAGAAGCCGGCCTGGTAGAGGATCTCCCCGGCGATCGGCGGGGGCTGCCCCCGGATGACGGCGAACTCGCCCGCGTCGAAGTCCCAGCCGAAGGCCACGTGCGGCCCGGTCATCGGCGCCGGGGAGCGCCCTGGATCACCAGGACCGACCGGGCCGGGGCGCTTGCCGCAGCCCGCTCGCGTTCGGCCGCCTGCTCGGCCTCCTCCTCGCGGGCCTGGATCAGGAGCAGCAGCTCCGTCTCCAGCTGGTCGCGCTGGTCGGCAGCGGTCTCCAGGGCCTCCAGCTGGGCGTCGAGCTGGTCGAGGACGGTGTCGTCCACCCGGCGGCGCGCCGCAGCGATGTTGATCAGCTTGACGCGCAGGAACGAGACGCGGGTCTCGGCAGCGACCAGGGTGCGGTGAGCCTGGACGAGGCGGGCGGTGGCCGCGTCGGCGCGGGCCTCGTTGGCGGCCAGGGAGGAGAGCGAGTCGCCGGTGGCGGCCTCCAGGCGCTCGTCCAGTCGGGTCAGGGTGTTAGGCATGGATCTCCAAGCAGAGATGGGAAGTTGAGCGCCGGACCGGTCAGAACGGGGGCGATGCGCGGCCGGTGGTCGGCCACGGCGGGAGCACCCGGGCGGCGGGTGGCGGCACCGGAGCGGCAGAGGCCGGCGCCACGGAGGCGGTGCGTGCCGGCCGGGAAGGCGACGAGCTGAGAGCCGCGGCCCGGCGCGGGCCGACGGCTGGGACCTCGGCGGAGTAGCCGGAGGCCGTCCACGCCGCGAGGGCTGCGTCCAGGTCCGCGTACCGGCCGATGCCGTAGAACGGCTCCCCGCCTGCAGCTTCCGTGTAGAAGATGGCACCCTCGCCGCTGGCGGCGTAGCGGCCGAGCAACTCGCGGCTCTCGTACGGGGAATCGTGGGAGGCCAGCAGGACCAGGTGCCCGTTGCAGACGTCGGCGGTGACCCGGTCCGACCGCGCAGTCCTGCCCGTGGTCTGCAACGGACCGTCCTCGACCCACGAGGGCCGGTTCTGCATACGTGCGCGCTGCTCAGTCTCGCTGTATACCCTGGTGACGCCGTAGCCGGCGGCGGTAAGCAGTCGGCTCGCGTCCTGAAGCTGCCGCTCGGCGATGGAGGCGGCGGTGTCCCGGCGCGGGCGGTGCAGGTCGAGCGCGTCGTCGCGGACGAACCCGGCCTGCTCCAGCAACTGCGCACTGCGGCGGTCCGCTGCCGCCGCGACGAGCAGATCCAGGTCCGGGCGGCGGCCGACGGTGACGACGAGCGGGCTCACGCCGGATGCCCCGGATCATGCATACGGGCGTCCGTATCGAACAGCTCCAACTCGGCCTTGTGGAGCAGATGTTGAACAATGAACGACCGGCCTGCCACCTTCCACAGGCCGCGTCCACGGCCGAGCTGGGAGATTGCGGCGGTCTCCACACCGGTCAGGCCGAGCAGTCCGGCGGTGGCCGCCAGCTGGTCGGCCTCCTGGCGGTAGATGACGCGAGTGGCGCAGTCGGTCATCAGGCCCTCGGCGAGCGCGCGGGCACGGGAGCCCTGGTCGCCGGCCGACAGCAGGTCGGAGAGGCGGTGGATGATCAACATGTTCGCGATGCCCAGCCCGCGGCTCAGCTTCCACTGGGCCTGCATCCGCTCCAGCAGCGCCGCGTGGCGCATGATGCGCCATGCCTCGTCGTAGATCACCCAACGGCGCCCGCCGTTGGGGTCGCTGAGGGCGGCCTCCATCCACGCGCTCGCGCAGGTCATCGCGAGGGTGAGTGCGGTGTCGTCGCCGGTGGAGCCGAGCCGGGACAGGTCGATCGTCAGCATCGGGCTGCGCGGATCGAAGACGGCGGTGGACGGCGCGTCGAACATCCCGGCAAGATCGCCGGTGATCAGACGCCGGAACGCATGGGAGAGGTCCTGGGAGGCTTCACCGACGCGGCGGGACGGGTCGCCGAGCGCCTCGTCCAGCAGGGCGGGCTGGCCGAGGATGGTGGCGACGTCGCCGAGCAGAGGCCCCCGGCCTGCAGTCGCCGCCTGCTGGACCGCGGTGTCCAGCGCGACGTCGAGGCCGGTGTACTCCATGGGCCGCAGGTCGCGCCGCAGGACGGTCCGGGCCAGGCTGCCGAGCAGCAAGAGGCGGCGCTTGCGGACCTCGCCGGCCCAGGACACCTCGTCGATGCCCTCCGGCGCGGCAGCCGCGTCCAGCGGATTGAGCCGACCGGGCAGCCCGGGGCCCAGGGCGATGGTGGTGCCGCCCACGGCCTGCGCGACGCTCGTCCACTCGCCCTTCGGATCGGACGCCACGTAGACGCGGTAGCCGAAGGCCGTGGAGCGCAAGGCAATTGACTTCGCCAGCGCGGACTTGCCCTGGCCGATGACCCCGGCGATCAAGCAGTTCGGGTTCGTAAAGTTCTCGACCTTGCCGTACAGGGCGAACGGGTCGAAAACGAACGACGCCTCGGCGTGGACGTCGCGGCCGATGAGGACGCCGGAGCTGCCGAGGCCGCCCTCGGCCAGGAACGGATAGGCCCCGGAGGCGGTCGCGGTGGTCATCCGGTGGGCGGGGAGCTTGAGCTTGCCGCCGCGCAGGGAGGCGGGGCCGGGGCGTCCGCCGGCCGGGTAGAACGGACGCAGTTCCTCGTTCTCTTCGCGGCGGGTGCGGGTGCGCGTGGGGCGGGAGTTGTCGCGGGCGGTGCGCCGGGCGCCGGCGAGGTCGCGGCGGGCCTGGCGGCGGGAGGCCCGGTCTGAGCGGCTGGGGGTGAACAGTGGTGAGGCGGAGGAGGTGCGCAGGAACGTTTCTCCTGTCAGGCGCGGGAAGAGGAGGCCGGGGTGCCGCGCAGCTCGGCGGGGGTGGAGATGCGCCGCATCCGGGCGGAGGCGAGGGTGTGTCGCTGGCAGATGGCCAGGTCGGGCGCGCCCTCTGGCAGTCGCAGTGCGCAGGCTTCGCGGGTGGGCTCGCGGCCGTCGGCGCGGGGGGCGCGGTGGTAGGCGGCGTGGAGGGCGTCCGCGGTCTGCCACAGGCGGATCCGGGCGGCGTGGAGCTGGTCGGCTTCGGCGGGCTGGTGCGGCCTGGTGGTCGCGGTGTGGGTGTCGACGAGCCGGAACAGGGCAATGCAGTGCGCGTGGAGAGCATCCAACTCGACTCGGGATGCAGGGAGTTGGTCAGGAAGGCTCGTGTGGTGGTGGACGTCCACGGCGGCGGTGGCGAACCGCAGCAGCCGCGGGCCATCGGAGGGAGGGTGTGGCACGAGGTCTCCTGTCACATCCGGGCGAGCGGCAGGGCGGCGCGGGAGAACGCCTCGGCCTGCTCGAACTTCAGGAGGCGCAGGTCCAGGCTGGTGCTGGCGGCGGCGGTCTCGATCGTGGCGCACTGGCGGCGCAGATCTTCGGGGGTGTCGGCGCTGACGACCACGAGGCCGGTGAAGTCGACGTCGGCGTGCCCGGAGATCAGTTCGCGTTCGTGCTCCTTGGCGTCGGCGTACTCCATGGAGTCCGCCTCACTGTCCACCTGACCCTTGCGGACGCGCTCCGCCGCGTCGGCGACGATCGATGCCTTGCGCCGCTGAACGGCCTTGAGGGCGGCGTCGAGGTCTTCGGGCCCGTAGTGCAGGGACAGGGTGCGGCGCACGCCGGCGGAGAAGACCAGGCTGTGGAGGAAGCCGTGGCTCACCTCACTGCGTGGCCACTGCTCAATCCAGTAGACGGCGTGGCAGGCCGTGTCGCTGGTGATGCGCTCGCTCTCCTCGACCAGGACCACGGGCCCGGCGGCGGCCGGGTCGGCTTCGGCGCGGCCGGTGTCGGACCACTGGTCCATCGCGGCAAGCGACTTGGGGTCGTAGGCGCTGCGGATCACGGCGGCGAACTCGCAGCCGTTCAGCCAGCCGGACGGGGTGAGGCCCGCGTTGCGCAGGGACTGCTCGAAGCCCGGGGTGAGCTGCGACAGGACGGTGAAGGCGCCGGTCAACCCTCCGCCGGCCTCGCCGATCAGGCGGCGGGCGGCCTTGAGGTCGAGGGCGATGGCGATGTACGCCTCGTGCGGGGCGGCGGTCGGGCCTGCCGCTGCCAGGAGTTCCTGGTAGACCTGCCCGGCGACCGGGGTGGCGGGGTCGCCGTGCTCGGCCCAGTAACGCTGCAGAGCGTCGCCGCTGTCGGGCACGGTGCGCTCGATGACCTGCACCGCGCCGATGTAGCCGGTGCGGGCGAGCGCGGCCAGGGCGCGGGCCCACCCGGACACGTTGGCGGACTGGGCGGGAGCGTCCAGGAGAGCGAAGGCGCGGGAGGTGACGCGGACGGCGGCGATCAGCGTGCCGCGCTCAGGGTCGTGGACGGCGCCCATGGTCCCGCCAGGGGCGGTGACCGCGCGCAGGCTCGCCGAGGTTCCGGGCAGGTGGAGCAGACCGTCGCGGCGGGGCCGGGAGCTGGGGCGGGCCAGCCAGATCAGCTGTCCCTTGGCGCGGCGCAGGTAGTAGCGGATGACGATGGGGGCCCAATCTGCCACGGAGCGGCTGTGGAAGCGGATGAGGACGAGCGCGGCGGCCACTGCCCAGACGGGCGTGAGGAGAACCGCGCCGACCAGGCCGCTGGCGACCATGGTCACCAGCAGCAGGGCGCCGGCGAGGCCGACGACGGTCAGCTGGGCGGGGCTCAGGCCGAGCAGGATGCCGCGACGGGAGCGGGTCGGGAACCGCACGGTGGAGAGGAACTCGGTGGACAGGGGCGACTCCTGGTGGGGCCGGCCGGGGCGGTGGGGTCAGCGCCCCGGCCGGGGCGGGATCAGGTGGGCGGAGTGGACGGCGGACCCACCGCCGGGGCCGGGGCGACCGGTGCGGTGGAGGTCGCCGGGCCAGCCGGTGCGGGCGAGGAGCCTCGCGGGGCTGCCGGGCGGACGCCGCGGACGATCGGGACCGATGCGCCGGGGCTGCCGGGTGCGGCGGCAGCCGCTACAGCCGGTGACGATCCGCCGCTGCCCTCACCGGCCGAAGCGGGTGCGGCTCCGCCGTCCGAAGTGCTGCTGGCGGATCCAGCGGCGCGGGTGATCAGCGGCTGACCCGTGCCCGAGGCAGCGCGGGTGATCAGCGGCTTCGACACGGCGCCCGCACCGCCGCCCGTTCCGGTGCCGGGGAAGGCGAAGCTCGTTTGGGCCGGGGTGTCGGAGGGGGTGCTCGACGGGGACGGGGTGCTGCCGATGGCACTGCCCTGACCGGGGACGCTCGCAGGGCCCTGCGGGGAGGCTCCGGCAGCGGCTGCCGCGCCGCCGCTTCCGGCGCTCGCCGCCATGGTGGCGCCCTTGCGAGCCGCGGCGGCTGCGGTCTGCAGGCCCGCGCTGGTGGTCCGGTGCAGGTCGGAGGCTTGGCCGTCGGCGGCCCAGTGGATGAACTTGTAGGTCATCATCGGGCACAGCAGGACCAGGACCATCACGACGATGCCGGACATGATGTCCGACAGGGCACCGATGCCGTCCTTGCTGTTGGAGTTGCCGATCGCGGAGACGCCGATCAAGAACACGATGGTCATGACCAACTTGCTGAACACCAGGGCGGCCGTGGCCTCGATCCACGCCCGACGCCAGCGCGCCGCCGGCTCCCAGCCGCCGCCTGCTCCGGCGAAGACGGCCAGCGTGACGAGCACGAGGATGGCGACCTTGCGCAGCACCATCGTGCCCCAGTACATGACGGCGCCCACGACGCAGCCGAGGGCGACCAGGGACGGGACGCCCCACCCGAGGCCGGAGGTGCTAGCGATCATCCCGATCTTGATGACCCGGGTGACGGCGTCCGAGGTGCTGCTGTTGGCGACCTTGAACAGGCCGTTGGACAAGGCGTCCACAACCGTCAGGCAGATGCTGGTGCCGGCGACGGCGACGAACGAGAACAGGACGCCCGAGATCGTTCCTGTTACGGCCTGGGCCAGGGCCTGCCCGTCGCGTTTCCAGGCGGCCCGCATGAGTTGCAGGCAGAAGGTGGCGACGATCGCGACCAGGCCGATCGGCAGGATGATCGCATAGTTCTCACGGAACCAGCTGGCGCCCAGGTCGACGGAGGTGGTGGAGTCCACCGCCTGGGAGGCGAGGTTGGCCGCGCTCTGCGCGAGGTCGCCGCAACTGCGCGCGATCCAGTTGCCGATGGAGCCGGTGATCGAGTCGGCGATGCCACCGGGGGTGGCGTCGCACAAGACGCCTGCGAGGGGGAGGTCGCAAAACCCGATAGGGCACCCCCTCCTTTCTTATAGGGGGCGGGTCAGGGGTAGACGGTCGGGGCGATGGACGCGAGCGCGCAGTCGCGGCCGGGGCGGCACTGCACGGCGAGGGTGATCGCCCGTTGTTCGTCGCCCCGACCGCCGCCGGTCCACGTGATCGTCTGGGAACCGGTGACGGTGACCGCGTACATGTAGGCCACCGTGAGCTTGGTGGGGTCGGCAGCCACGGCCTGGTTGAACGCGGTCGGCAGGTGCGCCTCGTTGACCTTCCCGGTAGCGAACTGGCCGTTGTCGCGCATCCGGTCCCACAGGGTGGGGTCGGGGACCTGGCTGGCCAGGGCGGCCGGATCGGCGTACGTGCTCTCGCTTGTCAGCCAGGCGCGCAGCCCGGCGAGCTGCTGCGACTGGGACGCGGTGCGGGTGTCGTAGGTCCACAGCGCCTGCGCGAACGCCTTCGCGAAGACGATCGGATCGCTGGTGTGCGGCGGCGGGGCCACCGGGTTGGTGGCCGCCGTGCCGCCCGAGTCGGACGGCGCGGTGCTCGGCCCGGCGGTGGGCCCGCTGCTGGGGGCGGTGCCGGGAGCGGTAGTGCTGGTGGCGGTGGGGGCGGCCTGGCTGCGGTGGCCGCCGCCGGTGTACCGGGCGATGAGCCCGGCCACCAGGGCGACGGCCACCAGCGCCACCAGGCCGACGAGCACGCGGCGGACCATGAGGGACTGGCCGCCGGGCTTGAACGGCTGGGGCGACGTGGGCATCAGTGGACGCTCGTCCCCACGTTGGAGAAGAAGCTGACGATGCCGTTCGCGGCGCCGAGGAGAAGCGCGCAGCCGGCCGCCACCAAGGCGCCCTGCTTCCCCTTCTGCTCACTGCCGTGAGAGCCGGTGTGGTGGCCCCACGCCCACACGATGCCGGAGACGCACAGCGCGCCGACGACCGCGATGATGGCGAAGAGGTTGATCGAGCCGACGGTGCTCTTGAGCACGTCGAGGCCGGGGAGTCCGCCCTCAGAGGGCTTGATGCCGGGGTCGAACGCCAGCTGCTGGACCTTGGCGGCGGCGTTGGCGAGGTAGGTGGTCAATCACACTCCACGTGCTAGGGGGCGGGGTAGACGCGGCAGGGCCGCGGCGGGGCGAGAGGGAAGAGAGCGCGAATAGCGCGAAGAGGAGCCGCAGTTGGCGTCAGGGGACGATGCGGCGGGCGGCGACGATGTCGGGCCGCCAGGATTCGAGGGTCGAGATCTTGACCACGTCGCCGGTGTGCGGCGCCTGCACGACGAGGCCCTGCCCGATGTACATGCCGACGTGGCCGGGGCCCTCGGGCCCGGGTTCGGTGAACAGCAGGTCGCCGGGCTTGAGGGCGTCGACCGATACGGCGGTACCCTCGCTGACCTGCGTGTACGTGGTGCGGGTCAGCGTGATGCCGCCGGCGTGGTACGACTGCTGCATCAGGCTGGAGCAGTCGCAGCGGGCCATGGGGTCGGGGCCGTGCGGCGCGGTGCAGGAGCCGCCCCACTGGTACGGGGTGCCCAACTGCCCTAGCGCGTAACGGATCGCGGACTGTACCGCCTGCGGGGCGTCGGTCGGGATCACGTACCCGGTGGGCAGGGTGCCCGGCGGGATCGTCCCCCAGTCGATACCCGAACCGTCCGTGCCACAGGAGGTCGTGGCCGGCGGCGGCGGCGAGCCGGGCGAAGGCGACGGCGCCGGAGTGAGGGAACTTCCGCCCAGCGCCTGGAAGATGGCCTGCTGCAGTGCGCTGGCCAGGCTCTCCCACTTGGCGTAGGCATCCGGGTAGCCGGATTTCTGGACGGCCTGCGCGGCCTCGGTGAGCGGCAGCTGCTGCCACCCGTCCACCTTCAGCAGCGCCTTGTAGAAGGCGGTGCTGGCGTAGACGGGATCCTGCAACTGGGCCGGGGTGCCCCAGCCCTGGCTCGGGCGCTGCTGGAACAAGCCCAACGAGTCCCTGTCGCCGTACCCGAGGTTCTGGAGACCGGATTCCTGCAACGCGGTTGCCAGGGCGATGACCTGGCCGCGGGCCGGGACCTGCATCGCTATGCCCGTGGCCACGATGACCTTGGCGTTCGGGATCTGGGTCGTCGGCTCGTTGAGGCCGGACACCGGAGTGGTGGGCCCGGCCTTGCCGGCCAGGATCTGCTGGACCTGAGCGGCGACGGCTGCGGCGTCCACCTGCTGGGCGCCGGTGCTGCAGTTGGCCTTGGAGGCGGCGTCGTTCGCCATCACCGCAACCGCGGGGAAGCCGATCATGAGGGGGACGCCCAGGATGAACGCACCGCAGCCGCACACCACCTTCTGCCAGCTCATCGGACGTCCGGCCGACCGCCTTCGACGGCAGCCAGGAAGTCGGACGGGGGTCGGGGCGGGCACGGGTTCAGGGAACTGATGGGCTTCTCCATTTCAGGCGAGAGCAGGGGCACCGTCCCGGCCGCGACAGTGCGGCCGGGACAGATCGAGAGCGGCAGCCAGCCGCCCTCGTAATCTGCGAAAAGACATGGCGGTGCCCTTTCCGTGGCGTGACGGAATTCGGTTGACGGGGTTTTTCGACCGTAGGTCCGGTGCGGCCGTTTTCCTAAAAAGCAGGGATGCGGTCCGCCCGATGACCAGGTGGGCTGGCGGGTCCAGGCCCTCTCCGGCCGCTGGCCATGGGTGCCGTTACCTGGCGCGGAGGGGCCCGGTCCTGCCGGGTTGTCACACAGTAGGAGCCGGTCGGCCGGAAACCTAAAAAGGGATCTGGCTGCCTCGCCCCGGGTTCGCCGTGCGACATGGAGGACGTTAGGCGGCGGTCGGCCGGAAACCTAAAAAGATCATGCTCCGGTGGAAAGCGTGACCCTTTTTAGGTTTCCGGCCGGAGAGCGCCTAACGTGCCATTTCCGCCCCGCGAAAGCCCCAGACCCGTACGGTCCCTGCTTCGCGCTGCCGCCTCGACCACCCTGGCGGCCGAGGGCGACGACACCCTGTCCCCGTTCTGCAGGAGCACCCCTGAGCTACAAGATCCACCGCGGCGACGCCCTGCTGCGGCTCGCCGAGATCCCCTCACAGTCCGTCGACTGCGTCATCACCGACCCGCCGTACAACAGCGGCGGGCGCACGGCGAAGGAGCGCACCAGCCGTAGCGCCCGCGAGAAGTACACCACCGCCGGCAGCGCCCACACGCTGGAGTCCTTCCCCGGCGAGAACAAGGACCAGCGCTCCTACACCTACTGGCTGAGCCAGCTGCTCGCCGAGTCCTACCGCGCCACCCGCGATGGCGGCACCGCCCTGGTCTTCACCGACTGGCGCCAGCTCGGCGCCACCGCCGACGCCCTACAGGCCGGCGGCTGGATCTGGCGCGGCGCGCTGGCCTGGTACAAGCCCGCCGCTCGCCCGCAGCGCGGAAGGTTCACCCAGCACTGTGAGTTCGTGCTGTGGGGGTCCAAGGGCGCGATGGACGCCGACGCCAATCCGGTCTACCTGCCGGGCCTGTACACCGCCTCGCAGCCCAAGGGCGCCGGCCGGGTGCACATCACCCAGAAGCCCGTCTCGGTGATGCGCGAGCTGGTCAAGATCGCCACGCCGGGCGGCACGGTGCTGGACTTCTGCATGGGCAGCGGCTCCACCGGGGTGGCCGCGCTGCTGGAAGGCCGCGGCTTCGTCGGCATCGAGGTCACCGACCACTACGCCGGTGTGGCCGAGAAGCGCCTGACGGAAGCCGTCCGGCAGGTCCGCGAGGGCACGGCCGACACCGAACCCGCCCCCTGACCGCCCCCACCGTGTGCCGGGCCGCCGCTGACAGCGGCGGCCCGGCCAACCCCTGCGCGGAGAGCACTTGACCCCCGACACCGCCGTCACCATCACGCCGGGCCACCTCGCCGGGCCCGGGGACGCCGATGCGGCCTTCACCACGTTCCTCGACGACTGCCGCTCCTGGAACCTGTACCGGCCCAACGGCGAGACCTCGGTCGCCGTCCACCAGAGCCTCACCGCGGCGATCGAACTCGACCACGAGACTAAGCGCGGCCCGCGCTGGACCATCGCGTCCTACGAGTCCCCGGTCGCCCAACTCGACTGGCAGGCACGGTTCTGCACCCAGACCCCAGTGGAGATCGTCATGGCGGTTGCCCACCGCCTGACGGCCGGACTCGGTGCCTTCTCCACGAACGTCCGCGACGACCTCCTGTGGGGCCGCCATCCTCGCGACGAAGCGATCCGCTACTCCCTGGAGGCGGCGGACCAGCCGTGGCTGAAGCCCGACCCCTTCGAATACGGCTTCGACCGCGCTGACCTGACAGGTGGCATCCGCACCCCGGTCTTCGGCGTCGAGCCCCCCGCCCTGGTAGCCGCCGTCACCGTGTGGGGCGGCCCGCGCGGATACGACAACGCCCGGTGGAAGGCCGAGTTCACCCGCGGCACCCCGACGGAGCTGATCACGGCCGCGCTCGACGAGGTCGTCGAGCCCCTTGCCGCCACCCGCCTGCTCGGGCAGGTGCCCGCACCCAACCGGACCCAGGTCCGCGTCGAACCGCTCCACCCGCGGCGGGCCGCAGCCGCCGCCCGCGGCCGGCACGCGAACCCCGCAGCGGCAGCCCCTTCATCGGCCACCCACGCCCCGGCCGGCAGCAGCAAGGCCGGGAGGAGCCTGTGACCGCACCGGACACCAACTCGGTCGCCATCGTCCGTGTTGCCGGACGCGTCACCGCGACCGGCGGAGACGCGCACGCCGCCCGGTTCCTGTCGATGTGCGGGTTCACCCCGGAACCCGGCAGCGACACGGAGCCCCGTTCCCTGCCGGAGGGGCTGAGCGACTTCGAGCAGGCCGAGCAGGCGACGGAAGCGGCGGTGCTGCTGGCCACCGCCGGATACGAGGTCTCCCTCGACCCGGCGCTCGGAGTCCGTCCCTCGCCGCCGCCCTTCGTCCCGGTGACCGGCGGTCGACTTCCCTCAGCGACGAAGGACAGGCTCGCGGGCGAGATCGACGACATCGCCGGCCACGTCGCGCACGCACCTGATCCCGCCGAAGCCGCCCGGGCCCTGGACGTCCTGGTGGGCGAGGGCGGGGTGATGGAGCGCACCGTCGACGCTCTCCGTTCGGTCAGCTACTTCACCGACGCCCAGAACTCCCGCCAAGACGAGGTCGCCGACTCGCTGGGCTTCGTCGCCGAGGTCATGTCCGACCTGCGACGCCTGGCCAATGAAGCGGTCGGTCGGCTCGCACCCGCCCCGGCCTCCAGGGCGAAGGCAGCCCGCCTGAATCCCTCCCGAACACCGCAGCACGGGGCGCCGCACCCCAGCCACGTGTCTCCCCGGCTGCACCGTCCCGATCCGTCCAGCGACCGCGGCCCCTCGCGCTGACCCTCTCGACCTTGGAGCCCCTGCTGTACCACGCCCCCTTCACCGACATCGTCTCCGACCTGGACCTCGACGAGCTGACACCCGCCGACGAGAACACCTCGCGCGCCATCTCGCGTCTGGCCGACTGGGAAGACCCCTGCACCTCCATAGCGAGGTGCGAACAGCCAGACCCTCAACAGCCGGGAAGGTCGGACCACTTCCACCTCGTCTACGACGATCTGAGGGCAGAGCAGGGCAAGCCATCCTTCGCAGGCGTCCACCTGGAAGTGGACCAGAACACGGGGCAGTTCCGGGTCACCGTTCGCGACGAGCCCATGTCGGTACTGGCCGAGGCGTGGCTCATTGCCCGCGGAGCCGACCCCGAACAGCTGCGGGAGCGAATACAGCCCAGCGAGTTCAACGCCGCCGACGCCGAAACCGCGGCAGCGGAAGACCTGCTGCGGCACGCCGGCACGCGCTTCGACGTCCACGACTCAGCATCCCCAGCCGACACCCCGTTCGTGACATGGGTGATCGCCGCCGACCGGGAGGCCCCCGACGCAGCACGGCCCGTGGCGGTCTTCGTGGGACACCGACAGCCCGACACCGAGGCGTTCACACTCCGGATCGGCCACTTCGCCGACATCGAAGACGCCTACTCCTGGACCAGGAACCCCTTTGCCCCCCTGCCTCAGCCCGGCCGACCCGGTGACGCCCGCACCGACGCAGCCCGCCTCGACCGACGCCCTCGCACCCAGCACGGACCCGCCGCCCCCGGCGACCAGCCCGCCGGAACCACCCAGCCGACGCCGGGTGCGGCTCGCCACCGCTGACCCCTGAAGGGAACCCTTCCGATCACCACCAAGCCCACCCCGAGCACACCCCTCGACGTCACACCCCGCTACCTCGCCGGAACCGGGAGCCGCACCGACCCCATCGCCCGAGCAGTCCTCGCCCTCAACTGGCGACACGACTACAACGACACCCTCGGTCAGACCTTCGTCAGCAGCCCCGACCACCGCTTCCGCATCGGCATGAACCAGCTCGACCCCGGCGCCTGGTGGCGGATCTCCGCCGCCCGCGAACCGCTCGGCCCACCCCAATGGATGGCCGGGTTCTCCAAGGACACCCCGGAAGAACTCGTCGCAGCCGTCACCGAGGCGCTCCACTTCCCCCTGCGACGACCCGACTGGACAGGCGAGGTCCATCCGGCGCTCCAGGAGGGGAAGTTCGACGGCGACGCCTTCCTGGACACCCTCGTCGCCGCAGGCTGGCGAAACCTCGGCGAGCCCCACGGGATCCGCCGCGTCCAGTCGCCCGACCTCCTCGCCCGCGTCGAACTCCGCCGCGATGCCAACCCCCTCGACCTCATGGGCAACTGCGCGCTCGCCGTCTACATCGGCCCCGAAGAAGCCGGCGACCCGTACTGGCAGGCGCTCTTCACCGCGGACACACCCGCGCTGGTGACCGACGCGTTCGCCCGCGCACTGGCCGACCCGGCCCCAGTGCAGCGCGACGGAGAGTGGATGGACGAGCACCTGCTCGCCCACCTCGGCTACACCCTGACCGAGCACGGCCTCGCGCCGGTCACGCCCGCCTACACCGACGAGGACCTCACCCGCGCAGCCGCGAAGTCGCTGTCCACCCTGCTGGCCGCCGCAGACGGACACCTGGAGATCAACGACGTCCTGGCCGAACTTGCGGACCAGCCCCTGCCCAGCACCGAAGCCGGCACCGGCCCGCACACGACATGGGGCCAACTCCCGCCCGAGCAGCAACGACTCGCCGCGATGCTCACCCTCGACCTCGTCATGGACTCCGCCCGGTACAGCCACCAGCTCCTGGGCCTCGACGACGCCCCCGCCGGACAGGTGTGGCAGCACCAGACCCGCGGAAGGGTGCCGGCCGTGCCAATCGCGGACCTGCGCTTCACCAACGAGGACCTCTACGCCGCGGCCGGCACGATCGCTGCCCACATGATCGCCACTACCGACGACCCGTCCGGCATTCTGGAGGGGTGCTACGGGGAGCCGATCGCCAGCCGGGCCAACGAGGACACTCCGCAGCGGCACTGGGACCAGCACCCGGACCACGTCGCACAGCCCGCCTACGACGAGATCTGCCGCCGGTTCACCGCCGCCTACGACTCGGCGGGCGACTTCTTCGCACCGGGCATGCCTCAGCCTCCGGCGCTCGTCGCCGCTACTCCCGCATACCTGGCCGGGCCCGGCCACACTGCGGCTAGCACCCCCGCCCACCCACTGCTAGCCGCCGGGTGGGCCCACACCGACACCCCGTTCAACGACATGTACACCAGCCCCTGCGGACAGATCCGCACCACCGAACTCTACGAGGCGGGCAGTGCGAGCTGGAGCACGGTCTACACGGACCGGGCGACCGGCGACCAGCTGTGGCACTTCACCGCCGACGAGCGAACTCCCGTTGAGATCACCACCGCGGTGCACGCGGCGCTCGCCACCGCCCAGGCCACCGCACCGGCTGACCTGCGCTATCCCGCACTGTCCGGCGGCCTTGAGCCCCTAGCCGAAGCCGACTGGTTCATGGACAGCGTGCCCGGCCACATCGTCTGGACCGCACCCGGCGGCGAGATGGCCTCGATCGGCCGGACCACCAGCACCGCGGCACTCGCCGACGGCGCGAATCCCCACTGGCGGGTCAGCGGAGGCGACCTCCAGCCCGGAGGCCAGGGCTGGTACATCGAGATGGCCGACCGAGCGCCCCGCCTGCTGCTGACTGCCGTCGCAGCCGCGCTCGCCAGCACCGAACCCGTGGCCCGACTCGCCCGGCAGATCCCGCACGAGCACCGGGTGTACATGGACATCGTCCCGCTGGAGTGGCAGACCACCCCTACACAGGGAGACCGTGCAGCCGCCGCCCGCCGACGACCCCTCGACGGCAAGGCGGCCACGACCGCCGGACCTCAGCCCACCGACCCGCCCCGCACACCGCTGCCCGCGCCCCGCCGGCGGACGCCATGACCGGCACCTGGGGAAGGCCCGCCGCTGACCGAGTCGCCGACCTGCGCGCCAATGCCGAGCGCTATGGCGACCACCAGACCGCCGAGCTGAGCGACCTGGACCTGCTGAACGAGGCGTACGAGAGCGTCCTGCGCGAGCAGATCGACGCACGCGACCGGTACATGACCGTGCTCACCTCGCTGCGCGGCCACGACGACGCTGTCCGCACGGCCGCGGTCACCAGCTTCCGCGATGGCGCCGACCGCTACGCGCAGCACCTCGTTCGCCAGCACATGCGCCCGTACGCGGAACTCGCCTACCGGGCATCGCAGTTGCCCGACCGCCCCGGCCCGCGGCAGATGGAGGGCCTGCGCTCGGTCGCCTCCCGGGTCGAGCACCAACTCGCCGACGAGGAGCCGCCCGACAAGCTGATCGACCCCGGCGACGCCCGGTACACCCTGCGCAAGCTGCGCAACGTCGTCGGCGTCCTCGACGGCCGGGAAGGACTGGACGCCACTGACGTACTCCGCCTGGTCACGGCGGCGCTCAACGACGGATCGTTGCGCGACCTGTTCACCGTCGCTGAACGCGGCGAGCGCCCGCACGAGGAAGCCGCCGCTCCAGAGTTCGTCGGCCCCGGATGGCAGTCGCTCCACCGCACCTTGTGGCACTACCAACCGGAGCCCGACCAGGCCCACGTCAAGGCGTTCCCCCTCGGCGGCGAGTGGTACCTCGACTTGTGGTCCAGCGACGGGTCGCTGCTGGCCTGGGGCGCCGCCCCCGCCGGCGAGGTCGCGGCGCTTGCCCCCGTGCTGACCGCCCGGGCATCCGGCTGGGCGGCCGATCGGACCGACTACGCCTGGCGCCGGTTCGTCGACACCGCCGAAGAACTGCGAGCATGCGACCCATCAGCCGCACCTGCCAGCGGGACCGGCACGGCATCGCGGGCAAGCGCCGCCCGGGCCGCGCCAGCACGCCCGGGCACGGTCGCCGTCATCGCCGCCGCCCGCCAGACCACACCGGCCGTACCGACCCGCCTCACCCGCTGATCCGGAAGTCGCCGGCGGACGTCACCCTCAGCGCTCCCCAGCACTCCGGCGGCGACCACCGCCAGCGCGCCCCCGGCGCGGTACCCCTGAGCCGAGCACCACAAGTCCCTGCCTACGCGAAGGCGGGCCGGACAACACGTGTTGTCCGGCCCGCCTTCGTACGTCAGGCCGCCGCGGCGAAGGACGCCGCGAAGAGCGACTCGGCTCTGTCCAGCTCGGCCGCCGAGGCGATCCTCACCTCCAGGTCACCGGTGCCCAGGTGCCCGACGCCGCGCAAGTCCCTGGTGAACCCCGGGGCAAGGCTGACGGTGGACGGGTCGACGTTCAGGACCGCGACCAGGGCCTCGCGAGTCACGCGGACGCACGCGAAGTTCCGGCGGCGACGGAACGCCAGGTAGTGCTGCAACTCGACGCGCGTGCCGTCGCCCAGGTCCAGCAGCCGCTCCTCCAGCTCGGAGAACAGGCTGCGCAGGTCAGCCGAGGCCGAATCCAGCGACTGCCGGACACCCTTCCGACCCGCGCCCTCCGTACGGGTCGAAGAACCGGTGCGCACGGCGCGGGAGCCACATCCCCCGGCGACCGAGGCCACCAACTCCAGGGTCACCAGATCCTGCGCGTACTGCTGGTACACCAGGAGGTCGATCCGGTGGTGCGACATGCCGGCCGCCACGGTGTCGTAGCGAGTGAACTCCGTCGCAACGCAGACGACCCGCGGGTTGGTCCAGTCGACGGTCTGCGCCACCTCCTCGCCCAGGCGCTCCGCCACCAGCGTCTCGAACTCCGCGCGATGCTCCACCAGCCAGGCGAGATAGAACAGCCCCTGCGACAGGACGCTGGCACTGCCGGTCCGCTTGTACTCCACTACGACCGGAGACCCGTCCTCGTCCAGAGCGAGGGTGTCGATCCGGCCCCGGTGCAGCGGCCCGGTCGAGTACTCGTGCGCCAGGAACCGCATCCCCAACATCTCCGGCATGTTGGTCTCGACCAGCACTTGCAGGTGGCGCTCCAGCTCCGCCGCCCCGCCCACGATCCGATGAACAGCCCCGCCCGTCACCCGGAACACCTGCAGCAAAAATCCCCCTCATTCAGCGGCCCATGATCCGCAAGCGGGTCAACCTACTGCACGAAGGGTCACCTGTCTAGTGAATGTTGCACACATCACAGGGCAACGAGAGCGTCCCGGTGTCGGGCAAGCTGCGGTCACGTTCACTCTCGGTGGTGACGCCAGATCGCCTCGGCTAAGCTAGAGGGCAGGGGATTCCTCCGGAGCAACTTGCCCGCAACTTGCCCGGGAGTATCCATAGCCGCTTGGGACCAGGAGGGCTGTCTGGGACCGACCGTCACGAGCACAGGTGTCCTGACCAGGTAAAAGTGGGACGGAACCCGGCCGACTGGGACTAGTCGGCCCATGATCCAATGTGCTCGTAATGCGTAGGTCATGGGTTCGAATCCCATAGGCGGCTCTGTGAAAGCCCCAGGACTCACTCGCCGTGACCTGGGGCTTTTGCTGTATCAGGTATGTGGGCGGGCGTCAGCGACGCGCTACAAGAGCGCTTGCGTGAGCGGAGGCGCTCGGGACCTACTTCCTGGGCGCCCGGTGCTTGGCCGTCTTGTCCGCCTTGGCCTGGGCTTTCGCCTGGTCCGTCGGCTTGCGGCCCTCAGCCTTGCCGGAGTTCTTGACCGTGGCCTCAGTCCGGCACGCCGCTCAAGGTGATTGACAGCGACTACGAGTGGCGGTGCGAAGGGGGCCATCGCGGCGTATCCCACGCTGCTACCGTCGCTCTATGACGCTCTCGGCTCCCACCGGTCAGGCTGTCGATCTGCGAGTGCAGCCGGTGGACGAGATTCTTGATCAGGTCGAGCGATCACTCCGGACACGGCTCGACCGGGACACCGTGGTGCGCAAGCGTCGTTCCGTTGGTGCACGAAGTGGCCGTGACACCTGGGTTCGGGTTGAGCGGCGCCTCGTGGACAAGATCGGCGATCAGGGGTGGAACGGCACTGAGTGCGCCGCTCGTCTGAAGGGCGTGGCGCAGCCCGAATGGCAGGCGTGCGTAGTGTGGCGGGACGCAGGTGAGCCCGTCATGTGGCGGGCTGACGAGACAGGGCTCCTGCCCGGTGACCCCATCGGTACCGCCGTGCTGAGCGAAGACCCCGAACTCCCGGACGAATGGTGGTGTGCGTTCAGCTCCTCGCTGGACGCTCTCGCCGTACAGCGGACGAGCCGCGTGGCCACACCGGACACCGAGACCATCACGCAGACCCTCGTCGCCGAGGCCATCCACACCGTGTTTCCCAGCTCCTTCGACACCACCGTCGAGCAGTGGGTGCCTGCTCACGCGGACCTGAACTGGGCCAACATGAGCGCGCCGACGTTCTGTCTCTTCGACTGGGAGGACTGGGGGAGCGCGCCGCGTGGGTTGGATTCTGCGTCGCTGTGGGCGAGTTCGCTCGTCGTCCCGGCTCTGGCAGAGCGCGTGCTGCGGGAGCGGCGCGCAGACTTCGCGAGCCGGGACGGCAAGCTGATGACGCTCTTCGTGTGCTCGAAGATTCTTGGCCCGGACGCTCACCCGCAGGACCCCCGGCTGGGGCCCGCACGGCAGATGGCGGAACAGATCGTCCAAGACCTTCAGACGGACTGAGTGCGCGGGCGGCCACGGAGCAGCGTGCGGTACTCGGCGACCGCCTGTTCGTCGGGGACGGCGGCCAGGGCACCGACGAGTTCTCCGAGGTGCGCGGGTTCGTCCGTCCCGACGGCTACGGCGCTGACGTTCGGCAGTCGGTAGGCCACCCGGAAGGCCGCTTGTGCACGGGAGTAGCCGCTGCCGTCGCGGAGGAAGACGCGGGCGTCGGCCCGAGCCCACACTGGTGCCTTGGTGTTGCCGCCGAAAGGACTCATCCCCCACATCGCGCCCGTACCCAGGCCCCACGCTTCCATCAGGGCCTCGGCGGCATCGAGTGTTCCGGCGCCCACCAGCAAGCCGGCCCGCACCATGAGCGTGGAGGGGGCCGGCGCGGATGCGTCGACCAGTGGTGGCAGCGCGGTGGGGTTCCAGGTCGCGATGCCCCACGCGCCGCACAGCCCGCGTGATGTCGCACTGGCTAGGGCTGTGCACGCCTTGGCCAGGGTCTCGCGCGACCGGGCCGTGCCCGGCGTGAGCGAGTGTTCCGGGTTGTGCAGGAACACCAGGTCCGGCTCCCGCCCGAGGGCACGGGCCGCTTCCTCCACCGAGCTGTGCAGTCGTTCGGGGGCGAGGGAGTGTTCGGCCCCGCTGATGCCCGGGAAGTAGCCCACCTTGGTGGAGAGATGGACCTTCGGCAGCAGGTCGCCGGCGACCCGTGCCAGAACCTCGTGTGAACGGAAGCGGAGGTAGTTGGTGCTGGTGTCGAGCGCGGTTACGCCGAGGTCCAACGCGCCGATCAAGAGCCGACGTTCATGACGAGACCGGTGTAGCCCGAGGACAACTCGGGGGTCAGTGTCGCGCACAGTTCCTCCTTCACCAGGATCTCCGCCACTTCCGCCACCTCGGCCCCCACGAGGGCCGCCGCGCGCTCCAGGAAGACGGGTCGGCCGCTGAGCAGCAGCCGCAGCGCGGGCACGGTCTTGGCCGCGAGGGTGAGCCGCTTGCCCGAAGCCACGACAGTGACGGTCTCCCCGCTCTCGTGGATCTGGGGCGGGAAGTGGGTGGTGCACACCACGGTGTCGAGCGGGGCCAGGATGTCGAGGTACGGGACGTGTCGGGGGAGCGTCGTCGCCTGCTCGTACGCGGCCAGGTAGTCGGCCGGGGAGCGCTCGCCGACCAGTCGGGTGGCGGCTTCGACCAGGGCCTGGCCGCCGATCTGGTCTCGACGGTCCAGATCGTGCCGGAAGACCTCCTGCTCGCGGCACCAGTCGCCCAGCCACGCCAGCCAGCTCGCTCCGGTGCGCTTGGTGATGCCGAACGTCACGTGGAGGCTCTTTCCCGAGCCGCTACCGGTTCGGGTCGCCTGGTGCCAGTGGCCCCGCGGGATGTGCATGACCCCGCCGGTCCTCATCACGCCGGACCAGACGATCTCTTCGGTCGGCGTGCTGTTCGGGTCGGCGTCCCGGTACATCGGAGTCGGGCGAGAGGTACCTCGCACCTCCCACTCCTTCTCGCCCGCGAGCTGGACGATCACCACGTCGTGATCGTCCCAGTGCAGAGGGAAGCCCGCCGCATCGTTCGTCGTCAGGTAGGCGTTGACCTGAACCCGCTCGTGTGACCACCACTGCAACGCCCGGCAGGTGACCTCCATCGTCGGGTCGAAGACGTTGGCCTGGTCGAGGATGAGCGTCGCACCTTCGTCCAGCAGCCGGCCCAGACTGCGCATATTGACCATGGGGATGCTCTGGCCGCGGGGACTGACGCTGTCGGTGTAGTAGACGGCGGGATGGACTTCGTCGCCCTTCTGGAAACACCGGAACTGCGGGCGGCTGAGGCTCCTGCGCATGGCGATGTCGAGCAGGCGGTTCGGGGTGAGGATGCGGGAGACGAGTGCAGGGTCGACCATGTTCCCGCGCGCGAAGCCCTTGCCGATCTCTTCCGGGCCACTCCATCCCAGCGCCCCCTCGATCGCGCTGATCAGCTTGTGTTCCATCACTGCCTCCTTGAGTGCGGTTACGTGAACGGCGACGCGGCGGGGGCGACACGAAAGGTTCTGTCGCCCCCGCCGCCTGGGTGCTACTCGGTGTCTGTCAGGTTTCCGTCACCACCCGGCCACGGTGAGTCGCCGGAGCTTCCCTGGTTGTCGGACCGGAGGCTGTCGTACCGGTCGTGGACGGCGGTCAGTTCCTCAACCGCCACCAGGAGGCCACTCGGGGTCGGCGGCGTTGTCGTCGTACTCTGTGCCACCTCGTGTTCCTTCCTCTTCGGTTCTCCCGCCGGGGTTCCGGCGGGAAGTCCTTTTGGATCGCGCAGGTTCCGGCGGCGCCCGCGCGATGGCAGACGCGCGTACTGCAAACCGTCCCCACGGCCGAAGGGGAACGGAGATGCGGGGACCGCAGAATCGGGGGAGGGGGGCTCAGCGCGAAGGTCTCGGTCCGTCAACCTGGGGGAGAGCAAAGTCCTGGCGCATGTCGGCTTGCAGGACGCGCTGGTCCAGCTCGTAGCTGGTGTCGAGCACGTCGATCACCAAGCTGCCCGAACTGTGGGACAAGGTGACTGTGATAGGGCCCGCTGCCATGGACCACGGCGTTGGTGATGAGCTCGGAGGCGACGAGGCGAATTGCGTCGGCGGTCTCGTCATTCAGAGGGACGCCCCATTCACGCACCTTGGCAACGATCCTGCGGAGAGCGGGCGATACCTCTTCCTTCGTGCCCGTGAGGGCCACGTGAGACACGAGCGTGGGCATGGCGGACGCCTCCGAAGAGCTGGAGAGCGGCTCCAGCCCCGATGGGGGGACACAGAGGTGGAGCCGCCGATCTGAGGTGGCCGTCCGGAACGGGCGCCGACGCGCTGCTCCTGGGCGGCTGATCTCAGTCAACGGCCGGAGCGGGCAGGCCTGGAACGTTTCTAGGGGGTTTCTCTTGGGGACGACCTTCCCCGCACGTGCGTGGTGGGTAGCCTCCGAACGGCGTCGCAAGGGGATGACGGGAGAGCTGATGTGCCTGGTGAGCCCTTAGCAGTCCACCCACTGGCTCACGTTCGTCAGTCGCGCGGTTGGGGGAAGGCCGAGTTCGCGCGACTTATGCAGGCTCATGGGAAGTCGCTCGGCGTCCCGCTCGCGACCAACCGCACCACCGTGTGGAAATGGGAGCAGGGCCAGGAGCCGGATGCCGATGCGCGACACGTCCTCGCCGACCTGTTGCGTGTGCCGCACGAAAGGGCGCGGGCTACGGCTTGGCCGTACTGGCTTCCGGTATGGGAAGTGAGCGGGCTCAGCACTCCCTGGAACGAGGCCGGGACCGTCGAGGCACTGACAGAGCTGGTGGGAAGCGGATGCTTGGACCGCCGAGGCTTTCTCACGATCACCGGCGTCGCGCTGACGGGACTGGCGGCAAGTTGGGCCGAGGCACCCTCCGCTTTCGCCTCGGCACTCCACGGAGATCGCGTCACCAACACGATGGTCTCGACGATCGAGCAGCGCATCAGCACCCTCCGTGCGCTCGACGACGAACTCGGCGGAGCTCGGCTCTTGGAGCAAGCGCGGGGTGACCTCGCCCTGATCACGGGTCTCCTTGACGCTGGACGGTACACGGATACGATCCGCCTCCGCCTCTACGCACTGGCCGCCTGCGTGTCACATCTGACCGGCTGGATGGCCTATGACGCTGGGCTGGGCTCCGCAGGACAGCGGTATTACATCGGAGCCCTGCGCAGCGCCCGTACCGCTGGGGACGACGCCTTCGGCGCCTTCGTCCTGGCCGAGATGGGGGTCCAGGTCTCGGAGGCCGGCCGGACTGCCGAGCGGGTCGACCTCATCTCCACCGCCATAGACAACGCACCGCGAACGTTGTCGCCCTACACCCAGTCCTTTCTCTACTTGCACAAGGCCGAAGCGCTGTCCCGCGATGGCGACCACCGGAGGGCCGGCGTGGCGCTGAACCGCGCCACATCTCACTGGGGGCGTCACACAGAAGGCGAAGACCCCGACTGGCTTGACTGGTTCGGCGAGGCTCAGCTCAAGTCAACCGAGGGCAAGGTCTTACTACGCGCGGGCCAGGTGGAACGCGCGACGAGTGCATTGGAGACGTCTGTCAACAGGGCGGCACCCCGCGACATGGCCGTACGGACTGCGCGCCTGGCCGAAGCCCGGCTCGCCGGCAACGACCTGGAGGGGGCGCTCGAAGCGGCGAACCGCGGAGCGGAACTCCTGGAAGACAAGGTCAACTCCATGCGAGCGCTGGGCCGCCTGAACGAGTTCTCCGCACGGCTTGAACCGAACACGTCTGTCCCAGCCGTTCGCGAGTTCCGCGAGCGTCTCAAGGCACTGCCCGTCGCTACCTGACGCCGGTACGGCCCGTACGCCGAGAGCCAGGCAGCCCACGGAAGCAGGCATCGAGAGTGTCACGATGGACAGCATGACGGTGATCGGCGGTGAGGTCGCGGCCGGTTTCGAACCGGTGCGTGAGGCGTTCGCGGAGAACTTCGCCAGGCACGGAGACATCGGGGCGGCGGTGTGCGTGTACCAGGACGGCCACCCGGTAGTCGATTTGTGGGGTGGCATCGCTGACCCCCGCACGGGCCGACCATGGACGCGCGACACCCTGCAGCTCGTCTACTCGGCGACCAAGGGAGCGACGGCGACCGCGGTACACCTGCTGACCCAGCGCGGCGAGCTGGACCTGGACGCGCCCGTCGCCACGTACTGGCCGGAGTTCGCCGAGAACAGCAAGGCAGACATCCCGGTGCGCTGGCTCCTGTCCCACCAGGCTGGCCTGGTCGCGCTGGATCAACCGGTTCCGTTGAACGATGCGTTGGCCTGGCACCCGATGGCAGCGGCTCTGGCAGCACAACAACCCGTGTGGACTCCGGGTACCGCTCATGGGTATCACGGCCGCACCTGGGGCTGGCTTGTCGGTGAAGTGATCCGCCGAGTCTCCGGCCGCACGCCGGGCCGCTTCTTCGCTGACGAGATCGCCGCCCCTTTGAGCCTTGACTTCTTCATCGGGCTGCCTGCGCATGAACGCGAACGGGTCAGTCACATGGTGCACAGCAAGCCTGCCGTGGACCTCACGACTGTGGCTCCGGAGCTTGTGCCCGAGGAACTCCGTGATCAGGTCGCCGCCTGGAACGACCCGGACTCGTTCAGCAACAGGGCGTACATGGTGACCGACCCTGCCGCGATCGACTTCAACTCACCCGACGTGCAGGCTGCGGAACTCCCAGCTTCCAACGGCATCGGCACAGCGCGTGGGCTGGCCCGTATGTACGCGGCCTTGATCGGCGAGGTGGACGGCGCTCGTCTGCTCACCCCCGAAACCCTCACTCTGGCGACCAAGGAGCAGGCGGCCGGAATGGATCAGGTGCTGGTGGCGCCAAGCCGGTTCAGCTCCGGATACCAACTGCCCACCGAGGACAACCCCATGATGGGGCCGAGCGCCTTCGGGCACAACGGCCGAGGCGGCTCCCTCGGCTTTGCCGACCGAGAACATGGCATCGCCTTCGGCTACACAATGAATCACGTCATCAGTGGCTCGGCAGATGTTCGTGCGGCGTCGCTCGTCGACGCGGTGCGCCGGTCACTGGCGTGATGGCTCCCTTCCCGGTGGCCAGTGCACAGATCCCCCCGACCTGTAGAAGTACTCCTCGCTCGGATTCTTCACCCTGTGGCTTCTGTACTGGCATCGTTCGGCGCCAGCCGGGATGATCTTGCGGGCCCTCGTAATGCGTAGGTCATGGGTTCGAATCCGGTAGGCGGCTCTGTAGGAGCCCCAGGACTCACTCGCCGTGACCTGGGGCTTTGCGTAGGCGGATGCCCTTCGCGTTGGCGGATGTCCGCGATCCGGTGTGGTGCGGTCCCGGGTCTCGGTCCGGAGGTGTCGGCCGGTGCCTGCCGGGCCGGGGGTTCGGATTCCGCGGGGTGAACGTTGTGGTGGGGGCCCGGTTGTTTGGAGCGGCCGGGTCCTTTGCGTTGTCTCGGGGGGTGGCGGTAGGGGGTGGGTAGGGGTGGGGTGGGGGTGCGAGAGGGGGGACGGGCATCTGGTCGTGGTGGGGCGGCGGGGCTTGAATGGCAGCCAGGGTGGGCCGTCGTGGGTGGCCCCGGGGAGGGGGAGGGGATGGGAATGCCACGGTACGCAGCAGCGCCGGAGCGGAGCAGTCTCTGGATCCGGCGGTTCCAGCCGGCGCCCGCCGCGCCGGCGCAGTTGGTCTGCTTTCCGCACGCCGGGGGGTCGGCGGGGTACTTCCTGCCGGTGGCGCGGGCGATGCCCACCTCGGTCGACGTGCTCGCGGTGCAGTACCCGGGGCGGCAGGACCGGGCCGGGGAGGCCTGTGTCGAGGACGTGCACGTGCTCGCGGACCACGTGGTGCGGGAGTTGCTGGTGTGGGCGGACCGGCCGTTCACGCTGTTCGGGCACAGCCTCGGGGCGTCGGTGGCGTTCGAGGTGGCGGTCCGGATGGAGCGGGCCGGGATGGCGTTGCAGGGGGTGGTGGTCTCCGGGCGGCGGGCGCCGTCGCGGCCGCGGGACACGGCGCAGGACGTGCACCGGTCGGACGACCGGGCGCTGATCCGGTCCCTGGAGCGGTTGAGCGGGACGGATCCGTTGATGCTGCGGGACCCGGAGTTCCTGGAGATGGTGCTGCCGTCGGTCCGCAGCGACTACAAGGCCGCCGAGACGTACCGCAGCCGGCCCGGCCGGGACCGCATCGGGCAGCCCGTCCTGGTGCTGACCGGGGACGCGGATCCGCAGGTCACCGCGGCGGAGGCGGAGGCCTGGGCCGAGCACACCACGGCGGGCTGCTCGGTGCGGACCTTCTCGGGCGGGCACTTCTTCCTCGACGACCACGCGCTGTCGGTGATCTCGGCGATCAGCGGATTCGCCGCCGGTCGGCACCTTCCGGCCCGGCTCGGTTGACCGGGGCCGTCGGCCACTGATCGTCCGCCCGCCCGTCCCTCTCCGGAGGGGCGGGCGGTTCGCATTTCCGGGATCTTTATGACGGGTGGAAGAATCGTTTGGCCATCTATTATCTGACAAATTGCGGCGCTTGTGATTCTTTCCAAAAATCCCTCGCATCCCCTTCCGTACACCGTTAGTATCAGAACGAATGCTTTCGGTGATCATTCGAGCCGGCTCGCGAAGGGGGTAGCCATGGGTGAGCGGTTGCGCTCCGCGCTGCGTCACGTCGCGTACCCGTTCCTGCTGGTCACGCTCGTGTCGATAGCGGTCGCGGCCCTGCGCTGGCGCTGGGACCTCGGGCGGGTGAGCCAGTTCTTCCTACTCGGTACGATCGGCTATCTGACGGTTCTGGAATGGCTGATCCCCTACGAACCGGAATGGCGGCCGAGCACCGGAGAGTGGGGCTGGTACGGCGCCTATTTCGTGCTGACGATGATCGGTGGGGCACTGTCGCAGGTGCCGGTGTCGGCCATGGTCGGGTGGGCGGCGCCGCCGCATCCGGTGCTGCCGCTCTGGGTGGAGATCCCGGCGGCGCTGCTGCTCGGCTCGCTGGCCAACTACCTGATGCACCGCTGGAGCCACACCAATCGCTGGCTCTGGCGCCTGCACGGGGTGCACCACGTGCCCGACAAGGTCAATGTCGCCAACAACGGGGTCAACCACATCGTCGACGTGGTGCTCACCCAGGGCGCCGTGCAGCTCTCGCTCGCGTTGGCGGGGTTCTCGGCCGAATCGGTGTTCGTGGTGGGCCTGTTCGTGGTCGCTCAGGGCTATTTCGTGCACGCGAACGTCGATGTCCGGATCGGTGCGCTCAACCACGTCTTCGCCGGCCCGGAGCAACACCGGCTGCACCACAGCGTCGATCTGGCGGAGGCCGGGCACTACGGGTCCGACCTCTCGATCTGGGACCACGCCTTCGGGAGTTTCACCTGGCAGCCGGGCCGCCGGCCGGCCGCGGTGGGGCTGCTGCGCCCGTCCGACTTCCCCCGGACGCGCGAGGTGCTCGCCAGTCATCTCCAGCCCTGGCGAAGGCCGGTGCAGGCCGACGACTTCCCGGCCTGACGCTCCGCCGACCCGGCCGGTCCGCCCGCCCGGCGCCCCCTGTCCGTCCGTTCCGCCTTCTCGCCGACCGCTGCCTCCTCTTGTCCGCTGCGATCCCGAACCCGTTCCGGTGGCGTTGCCCCGCGACCCCGTCGTCCCTTGCTTCGCGCCCACTGCCCGCCGCCCATTCCCCGCTCGCACTCCTCGCCGGCCCTCGGCCTGTCCCCTTCGGCCGGTCCGGTCTCCGGCCTGCCTGGAACCGGTCCGCAGCCGCCGTCCCCACGCCCGTGCGGTGCTCCCACGCCCGTGCCGCGCGCGCGAACGCAGCGACACAAGGACTCGACCATGACGGATTCATGCCTCGCCGCAGTTCCCGATCCCTCTGATTCCCCGACCGCCTCCGACACCCACTACGCCACCGCCGCCGCTACCGCCGCCGCCGTGCCCGCCGCCGACCCGGCCACGACCGCCGTCGTGCCCGCCGCCGCTTCGGCCACGACCGCCGGCGTGCCCGCTCCCGCCGGGCCCGCCGACGGACCGGAGCGGATCGACGGACCGGAGCGGATCGCGATCATCGGGATCGGCTGCCGGTTCCCGGGCGGTGCCAGTGACCACCGGTCGTTCTGGCAGAACCTGGTCGACGGCAAGGACTGCATCACGCCGACGCCGCGCAGCCGGTACGACGTGGCCACCCTCGGCAGCCGGGACAAGGCCAAGCCGGGCCGGCTGGTCGGCGGCCGGGGCGGCTACATCGACGGCTTCGACGAGTTCGACCCGGCGTTCTTCGGGATCAGCGGCCGCGAGGCCGACCACATGGACCCGCAGCAGCGGAAGCTGCTGGAGGTGGCCTGGGAGGCGCTGGAGGACGGCGGGCAGAAGCCGGGTGAGCTGGCGGGGCGTGACGTCGGGGTCTACGTCGGCGCGTTCACCCTGGACTACAAGATCGTCCAGTTCTCGGACCTCTCCTTCGAGACCCTGGCCGCGCACACCGCCACCGGCACCATGATGACGATGGTGTCGAACCGGATCTCCCACTGCTTCGACTTCCGGGGGCCCAGCGTCTCGCTGGACACCGCCTGCAGTTCCTCGCTGGTCGCCGTCCACCTCGCCGCCCAGAGCCTGCTGCGCGGCGAGACCGACCTCGCGCTGGCCGGCGGCACCCTGCTGCACATCGCGCCGCAGTACACCATCGCCGAGACCAAGGGCGGCTTCCTCTCGCCGGAGGGCCGCTCGCGCACCTTCGACGCCTCGGCGGACGGCTACGTCCGGGCCGAGGGGGTCGCGGTCGTCGCGCTCAAGAGGCTCTCCGACGCCGTGCGCGACGGCGACCCGATCCACGCCGTGATCATCGGCAGCGGGGTCAACCAGGACGGCCGCACCAACGGGATCACGGTGCCCAACCCGGACGCCCAGGTGAGCCTGATCGAGCGGGTCTGCGCCGAGGCCGGCATCACGCCCGGCAGCCTCCAGTACGTCGAGGCGCACGGCACCTCCACCCCGGTCGGCGACCCGATCGAGGCGAACGCCCTGGCGCGGGCGCTGGCGGTCGGCCGCCGCCCCGGCGACAGGTGCTACGTGGGCTCGGTCAAGACCAACATCGGGCACACCGAGTCCGCCTCGGGCCTGGCCGGGCTGATCAAGTCGGCGCTGGCGCTGAAGCACCGCCTGATCCCGCCGCACATCAACCTGGAGCGGCTCAACCCGGCGATCGACCCGGCCACCCTGCCGTTCGAGATCCCGTCCGAGCCGACCCCCTGGCCGGACCACCGGGGCCCGGCCAGGGCCGGGGTCAACTCCTTCGGCTTCGGCGGCACCAACGCCCACGTCCTGCTGGAGGCCGCTCCCGAGCCGGCGCCGGCCGAGGAGCCGTCCGAGCCGCCGGAGGGCCCGGCCGTCCTGCCGCTCACCGTCCTGCCGCTCACCGTCCTGCCGCTCACCGCCCGCGACGCCGCCGCCCTGCCCGAGCTGGCCGCCGGGATCCAGGGCGAGCTGGCCGGTGCGCGCGGCGGCACCCCCGCCCGACCGGCCGACCTCGGGCACACCCTGGCCCACCGCCGCCAGCACCTCGACTCCCGGCTCTCCGTGGTCTACGACTCGCGCGAGTCGCTGGACGAGGCGCTCACCGCGTACCTGCGGGGCGAACCGCACCCCCGGGTGCTGACCGGCCAGCGGCGCGAGGCTCGGCACCGCCGGCTGGCCTGGGTCTTCACCGGCATGGGTCCGCAATGGTGGGGGATGGGCCGCCGGCTCTTCGCGACCGAGCCGGTCTATCGCGAGGCCGTCGAGCGCTGCGCCGAGCACCTCGCCGAGCTCACCGGCTGGTCGCTGACCGACGAGCTGGCCGCCGACGAGGCGCACTCCCGGATGGCCGAGACCTGGCTCGCCCAGCCCGCCAACTTCGCCGTCCAGATCGGCCTCGCCGCGCTCTGGCGCAGCCGCGGGGTGCGTCCGGACGCCGTGGTCGGCCACAGCACCGGGGAGGTGGCCGCCTTCCACGAGGCCGGGGTCTACGACCTGGCCGACGCCGTCAAGGTGGTGGTGCACCGCAGCCGGCTCCAGCAGCGGCTGGCCGGTACCGGCGGCATGCTGGCGGTCTCCCTCACCGAGGCCGAGGCGGTCCGCCGGATCCGCCCGTACGGTGACGCGGTGTCGGTGGCCGCGATCAACAGTCCGACCTCGCTCACCCTCGCCGGGGACGAGACGGTGCTCGCCGAGCTGGCCGCCGCGCTCACCGCGGAGCAGGTCTTCGCCCGCCCGCTGACCGTCGAAGTGCCGTACCACAGCGCCCGGATGGAGTTGATCAAGGACGAGCTGCTGGAGTCGCTCGCCGACCTCAAGGCCCGCCCCGCCCAGGTGCCGCTCTACCTCACCGGCCGGGAGGGCACCGCGCACGGCACCGAGCTGGACGCCGGCTACTGGTGGCACAACGTCCGCGACAGCGTCCGCTTCCAGCAGGCCGTGCAGCGGCTCGGGGACGACGGGTACAGCCTCTTCCTGGAGGTCGGACCGCACCCGGTGCTGGGCCGTTCGATCCAGGAGACGCTGGAGGCCCGGCCCGGCGGAGCCGAGCGCCCTGACGTCCGGACGCTGCCCTCGATCCGCCGCCAGGAGGACGAGCGGACCATCTTCACCGCCTCGCTGGCCGCCCTGCACAACCTCGGGGTCGAGGTCGACTGGTCGGTGCTGCAGCCGACCGGGCGCCCGGTCCCGCTGCCGCGCTACCCGTTCAAGCGGGACCGGCACTGGGTCGAGCCCCGGGCGGTGGAGCAGGTCCGCCGGGGCCGGCAGGACCACCCGCTGCTCGGCCGCCGCCTCGCGGGGGGCGAGCCCGCCTGGGAGGCCCGGCTGGACGCCGAGGTGCTGCCGTACCTGGAGGACCACCGGATCCAGGGCCGGGTGCTCTTCCCGGCCGCCGGGTACCTGGAGATGGCCGTCCAGGCGGTCCGCGCGCTGACCGGCGGGGCGGACGCGGCGCTGGCCGGGATCGAGCTGCGCAAGGCGCTCTTCCTGCCCGACGAGGAGAGCCGCGCCGTCCAGCTCACCCTCTCCGCCGAGAACGGCTCGTTCACGATCACCACCGGCACGGCCGCCACCACCGGCTCGGCCGGGACGGACAGCGACGCCGACGCCGACGCCGACGCCGACGGCCCCGGCGGCGGGGCCGGGGCCGGACCGGGCCGCACCGTCCACGCCGTCGGCACCGTCCGCCCCGGCCAGCGCCGGCGGCCCGGCCACCGGCTGGACGCCGAGCCGATCCGCGAGCGCGCCGCCCGCCACCTGGCCGGCCCCGACTGCTACCGCGAGCTGGCCGGTCTCGGCTACCACTACGGGCCGGCGTTCCAGGGCATCGACGAGGTCTGGATCGGCCCCGGCGAGGCGCTGGCCGTCGTCCGGCCGACGGCGGCGATCGCCGGGCAGGGCGCCGGCCACCAGGTGCACCCGGTGCTGATGGACGCCTTCTTCCAGACCCTGCTGACCCCCCAGCTCCTGGTGGCGGCCGGCCCTGCCGGTACCGGCATCAAGCTGCCGCTCGCCATTGACGAGGTCCGGCTGGACCCGGTCGGGGAGCAGCCGCTCTGGGTGCACGCCACGGTGACCCGGGACGGCGGCGACGAGCTCGTCGGGGACATCGCCGTCTACGACGGGAGCGGCACCCCGCTCGGCGGGATCACCGGGTTCCGGGCCGCCGACGTGGAGAAGGCCTCCACCGCGGTCGGCCTCGCCACCATCGACGGCTGGCTGGTGGAGCCCTCCTGGTCGGAGCTGCCGGGCGCCTCGGACGCCCCCGACCTGCTGGCCGAGCACCCGGACCACTGGCTGCTGTTCGCCGATGCCGGCGGCGTCGCCGAGGAGCTGGCCGACCGGATCACCGGGCGCGGTGGCAGCTGCCACCTCGTCCGCCCGGGCAGCGGCTACCGGACCGCCGCGGACGGGCGGGAGTCCACCGTGGATCCCGGCTCCGCCGCGGACCTCGGCCGGCTGCTGGCCGACCGGCGGGCCGCCGGGGCCGCCGATCCGGCCGCCGTCGTCCACCTGTGGAACCTCGACCGGCCCGCGCTGGCGGGCGCCGACCACGCCACGGTGGCGGGCCACACCGGCGCCGGCGCCTACAGCCTGGTCACGCTGGCCGCCCTGCTCTCCGCCGAACTGCCCGACTGCAGACTGCACATCGTCACCCGGGCCGCCCAGGCCACCGCCCCCGACGAGCCGGTCGAGCCGCTCGGCGCGCCTGCCTGGGGGATCGGCCGGGTGCTGCGCCACCAGGAGCTGCCCGGCCACCCCGGCAAGCTGATCGACCTCGGTCCGGCCGGCCCGGCCGGAGCGGAGGCGGCCGCGCTGTTGCGCGAGTTCGCGCTGGCCGACGAGGACGAGATCGCGCTGCGAGCCGGGCGCCGGCTGACCAACCGGCTGCGCCCCGCCGAAGGGCTGACCGGTCCGCTGCCGCCCAGCCTGCGCGCGGACGGCAGCTACCTGGTGACCGGAGCGTTCGGCGCCCTCGGCCGGCTGCTCTGCCGCACCCTGGTCCGTCGTGGCGCCCGCCGGCTGATCCTGGTCGGCCGCAGCCCGCTGCCCCCGCGCGAGCGGTGGCGCGGCCTCGACCCGGAGAGCCGGGCCGGTCGCGGTGTCGCCTTCCTGCGCGAGCTGGAGTCGCTCGGCGCCCAGCCCGTTCCGGTGTCGCTGGACATCACCGACGAACGCGCCCTCGCGGACTGGCTCGCGGAGTACCGGGCGCTGGAGTCGCCGCCCGTCCGGGGCGTCTTCCACCTGGCCGGGCAGGTCCGCGACACCCTGGTGGCGGAGCTGGACCGCGAGGTGTTCGACGCCGTCCACGGCCCCAAGGTGCTGGGGGCCTTCGCCCTGCACCGGCAGCTGGCCGGTGAGCCGCTCGACCACTTCGTGCTGTTCGCCTCGATCGCCTCGTTGCTGACCACCGCCGGCCAGACCAACTACGCGGCCGGGAACGCCTTCCTGGACGCACTGGCGCACCACCGCCGCGCCCTCGGCCTGCCCGCCCTCAGCCTGGACTGGGGCCCCTGGGCGACCGGCATGATCGAGGAGCTCGGCCTGGTCGAGCACTACCGCAACAGCCGCGGCATGAGCTCCCTCGCGCCCGAGAGCGGGATGGCCGTGCTGGAGCGGGTACTGGGTCAGGACCGCGCCCAGTTGCTGGTCGCCACCGTGGTCGACTGGCCGGTCTTCCTGTCCTGGTACCCGGCCCCGCCGCCGCTGGTCGCCGGTCTGGCCGCCGCAGCCCGGGAGAACGCGCCGGCGCCGCGGCGGAGCAGCCTGCTGGAGGTGCTGCGGGCGGCCGGCGAGGAGGAGCGCCGGGGGCTGCTCACCGAGCGCTTCGTCGTGCTCGCCGCCACCGTGCTCCGGGTGCCGGCGGAGCAGATCGAGCCCGGTGCCGGCCTGAGCGGGCTCGGGCTGGACTCGCTGCTCGCGATGGAGCTGCGGGCCCGGCTCAACACCGAGCTGGGCACCGCCCTCCCGGTGGTGGCGCTGCTCTCCAACGCCCCGGTGGCCGAGCTGGTCGCCCAGCTGTACACCGGTCTGGCCGAGCTGATCGAGGACGACGGCACCGGCGCCGGCGCGGCCGAGGTCGAGCGGTACGAGGACGAGTCGCAGCACCCGCTGACGCAGAACCAGAAGGCGCTCTGGTTCCTCAAGCAGCTCAACCCGGACGGCTTCGCCTACAACATCGGCGGCGCGGTCGAGGTCCGGGTGGAGCTGGAGCCGGAGCTGATGGCCGCCGCCTTCCGGACGATGGTCGGGCGCCACCCCAGCCTGCGGGCCAACTTCGTGCTGGACGGCGGCCACGCCGTGCAGCGGGTCCGCGCCGAGGTCGAGCCGGACTTCGGGGTCTTCGACGTCCAGGGGCTGGAGTGGGCGGAGGTCCACGACCTGATCGTCCGCGAGTACCGCAAGCCGTACGACCTGGAGCGCGATCCGCTGGTGCGGTTCCGGCTGTTCAAGCGCGGGCCGGAGCAGTGGGTGATCATGAAGGCCGTCCACCACATCATCTCGGACGCGATCTCCACCTTCACCTTCATCGAGGAACTGCTCGCCGTCTACGAGGGGCTGCGGCAGGGCCGGGCGCCGGAACTGCCGCCGGTCACCGCCCGCTACCTGGACTTCCTCAACCGGCAGAACGAGTTCCTGGCCGGCCGCGAGGCGCCGCGGATGCTCGACTACTGGCGCTCGCACCTGCCCGCCGAGGTGCCGATCCTCAGCCTGCCCACCGACAAGCCGCGCCCGGCGGTGCAGACGCACAACGGCGCCTCCGAGTTCTTCGTGCTGGACGAGCGGCTCAGCGCCCGGGTGCACGCGCTGGCCCGGGAGCACAACGTCACCGTCTTCATGGTGCTGCTCAGCGCCTACTACCTGCTGCTGCACGCCTATTCGGGCCAGGACGACATCATCGTCGGCAGCCCGGTGACCGGCCGCACCGACGAGGAGTTCGGCTCGGTCTACGGCTACTTCGTCAATCCGCTGCCGTTGCACGTCTCGCTGGCCGGGGCGCCGACCGTGGCGGAGCTGCTGGCCCAGGTGCGCACCACCGTGCTGGGCGGGCTGGACAACCAGGAGTACCCGTTCGTGCTGCTGGTGGAGAAGCTCGGACTGCAGCACGACCCGAGCCGCTCGGCCGTCTTCCAGGCGATGTTCATCCTGCTGCACCACAAGGTGGCCACCGAGAAGTACGGCTACCACCTGGAGTACATCGAACTCCCGGAGGAGGAAGGGCAGTTCGACCTCACGCTGTCCGCCTACGAGGACGAGGCGGAGCGTCGCTTCCACTGCGTCTTCAAGTACAACACCGACCTCTTCCTGCCGGAGACGATGGCCCGCCTCGCCGGGCACTACACCAACCTGCTGGAGGGGCTGACCGGGGCCGGCGCGGAGCAGTCGGCCACCGGGCTGGAGCTGCTCGGTCCGGTGGAGCGGGCCCGGGTGATCCAGCGGTGGAGCGGTGCCGAGCGGCGGGTGGCCCACGAGGAGCCGGTGCACGAGCTGATCCTCCGGGCGGCCGCCGCCGATCCGGACGCCCCGGCGGTGGCCGCTCCGGCGGAGTCCGGCCCGACCGCCCGGCTGAGCTACGGGGAGCTGGCGCGCCGTTCCCGGAGCGCGGCGGCCCGGCTGAGGGCCCTCGGCGCCGGGCCGGGCTCGGTGGTGGCGCTCTGCCTGGACAAGTCGCCGGAGCTGGTCGTCGCCCTGCTGGCGGTGCTCCGCACCGGGGCGGCCTACCTCCCGCTGGATCCGGGTCACCCGGCCGACCGGCTGGCGTACATGATCGAGCACGCCGGCGCCGGGCTGCTGGTCGGTGACCCGGAGCGGCTCGGCGGGCTGCCGGTCCGGATCGTCGCACCGGCGGAGCTGACCGGAGCGGACGAGCCGGGCAGCACCGGCAGCACCGGCAGTACCGGCAGCACCGGCAGTACCGGCGGGTCCGAGGCAGCCGAGGCGTCCGCGGGGTCCGCGGGGTCCGCGGGCTCCGCCGGCGGGTTCACCGACGAGCCGGTGGACCTCGACAGCCCCGCGTACGTCATCTACACCTCCGGCTCCACCGGCCGGCCCAAGGCCGTCCGGGTCTCGCACCGCAACCTCGCCTCGGCCTACCAGGCCTGGCGCGCCGAGTACCGGCTGGACACCGACGCCAGGGTCCACCTCCAGATGGCCGGCCCGTCCTTCGACGTCTTCACCGGGGACTACGTCCGCGCGCTCTGCTCGGGGGCCACGCTGGTCCTGGTCGGCCGGGAGCTGCTGTTCAACACCGCGCGGCTCTACGAGGTGATGCGGACCGAGCGGGTGGACGCCGGGGAGTTCGTGCCCGCGGTGGTCCGGACCGTGATCGGCCACTGCGAGCGGTCCGGCCTGCGGCTGGACTTCATGCGGCTGCTGGTGGTCGGCTCGGACGTCTGGAAGGTCGACGAGTACGAGCGGCTGCGCGCGCTGTGCGGTCCGCGGACCCGCCTGATCAACTCCTACGGCCTCACCGAGGCCACCATCGACAGCGCCTACTTCGAGGGCCCGGCGGACGGTCTGGAGCCCAGCCGGATGGTCCCGATCGGGCGGCCGTTCCCGAACAGCGCCTTCTACCTGCTGGACGAGCAGGGCCGGCCCGTTCCGCCCGGGGTGCCGGCGGAGCTGTGGATCGGGGGCTCCGGAGTGGCCCTCGGCTACGTCGGCGACGAGGAGCAGACCGCGCGCCGCTTCGCCACCCTGCCGCTCGGCGGGGCGGACGGTACCGAGCCGGTCCGGCTCTACCGCACCGGCGACCTCGCCCGCTGGGACGCCGACGGCGGGGTGCACCTGCTCGGCCGGGCCGACTCGCAGATCAAGGTGCGCGGTCACCGGATCGAGCTGGGCGAGATCGAGACCCAGCTCGCCGAGTGGCCCGAGCTGGCCCAGGCGGTGGTGACCGTCCGGCCGGACCGCAGCGGCGAGAACGTGCTCTGCGCCTACTGCGTCCCCGCCCCCGGGCGGACGGTCGACCGCCGGGAGCTCCGTCGCCATCTGGCGGGCTACCTGCCGACCTTCATGATCCCGACGTACTTCGCCGAGCTGCCCGAGCTGCCGCTCACCGCCAACGGCAAGGTGGACGTCGCCGCCCTGCCCGCGCCCCGGGCGGCGGCCGAGGACCGGGCCGCCGAACCGCCGGTCACCCTCTACGAGGTCCGGATGGCCGAGCACTGGCGGGCGCTGCTCGGCGTCGAGGGGCTCGGCCTGGAGCACGACTTCTTCGAGTGCGGGGGCAGTTCGATCAAGCTGATCGAGCTGATCCACGGGCTGCAGGGCGAGTTCAACATCAGGATCCCGGTCAGCCAGCTGTTCAAGGTCACCACCCTGCACGGGATGGCCAGGACGCTGGAGCACATCATCACCGGCCGGCTGGAGGGCGCCCAGCCGTACCTCTGGTTCAACCAGGAGCAGCAGCAGACCATCTTCTGCTTCCCGCCGGCCGGTGGCCACGGCCTGGTCTACCGGCAGTTCGCGGCGCACCTGCCGGAGTACCGGATGGTCGCGTTCAACTACGTCGCGGGGGACGACAAGGTCACCCGCTACGCCGATCTGATCGACGCCATCCAGCCGGACGGGCCGTGCGCGCTGCTCGGCTACTCGCTCGGCGGGAACCTCGCCTTCGAGGTCGCCAAGGAGCTGGAGCGGCGCGGCCGGGCGGTGCCCAATGTGGTGATCATGGACTCGCACCGGATCCCGGAGTCCTTCACCCTCGGCGACGAGCACGTCCAGGCCTTCGAGCAGGAGCTGGCCGAGCACCTGCAGCGGCACACCGGTTCGGAGATCGTCGCCCAGGAGACCCGCGAACAGGCCAGGGACTACCTGCAGTTCTGCAGCCGTACGCCCAACCTGGGGGTGATCGCCGCACCGGTCAGCGTGATCTCCGACGACGTGAAGGTGGCCCTCTACGCGGCCGGTGAGCACGGTGCCTGGCACGGCAGTTCGGCCACCGGTACGGCGGTGTTCCGCGGCTTCGGCACCCACGCCGAGATGCTCGGCCACGAGTACATCGAGCGCAACGCCGGGCTGGCCAGGGAGATCCTCACCGGGGCGACCGCCGATGCGTCCTGAGCCGTGCACCTCCCCGCGGTCCGGGTCCGGCGACCCGGGCCGCCGCCCCGGCAGTCCCAGTAGCCCCCATGGCCATGGAAGTCCCTCACGAGAGGTGGACCACCTCATGCTCAGGCAGCAGCCGCCGCTGTCCTACCCGTTCGCGTCGCTCGGCCTCGACCTCCACCCCCGGTACGCCGAGTTGCGCGAGCAGCCGCTGGCCCGGATCCGGCTGCCCTACGGTGACGGCGCCTGGCTGGTCACCCGCTACGAGGACGTCCGGACGGTGCTGGCCGACCCGCGCTTCAGCCTCGCCGAGGCGATGGGCCACGACCAGCCCCGGATGCGTCCGGTCGCCCGCAGCGGCGCCGGGCTGTTCTCCACCGAGCCGCCGGAGCACACCCGGCTGCGCTCGCTGGTGGCCAAGGAGTTCAGCGCCCGACGGGTCGAGCGGCTGCGCGTCCGGGCCAGGGAGCTGGCCGGCGAGCTGGTCGACGGCCTGCTGGCGGCGGGTGCGCCGGCCGACCTGGTCGAGGACTTCGCGATCCCGATGCCGACCACCATCATCTGCGAGGTGCTCGGCATCCCCGCCGAGGACCACCGGATGCTCTGGCAGTGGGCGGAGACGGTGCTCTCCGCCGTCACCCCCGGCGAGGTCCTCGCCGTCGAGGGCCAGGCGTTCATCGAGTACATGGCCGGCGTGCTGGACCTGCGCGGCCGCGAGCCCGGCGAGGACCTGCTGACCGTCCTGGTCCGGGCCTGCCGCGAGCAGGGGCTGATCAGCGAGGACGAGCTGCTCTCGATCGCCTGTGACCTGCTGATCGCCGGCTTCGTCTCCACCACCAACCAGATCGGCAACTTCTTCCACCAACTCCTGGTCAATCCGGAGGAGTTGCGCTGTCTTAGGGCGAAGCCCGAACTGATCCCGAAGGCCGTCGAGGAGCTGATGCGGTACGTGCCGCTGCTCACCGGCTTCAGCCTGCCGCGCTACGCCACGGCCGACGTCGAGCTGGGCGGGGTGACGATCCGGGCCGGGGACGCGGTGATGATCGCCACCGCCGCGGCCAACCGGGATCCGGAGGTCTTCGAGGAGCCGGAGCGCCTCGTGCTGGACCGCCAGGGCAATCCGCACATCGGCTTCGGCCACGGCGTGCACTACTGCATCGGCGCCCATCTGGCCCGGCTGGAGCTCCAGGTGGCGATCGAGACGGTGCTGGACCGCCTGCCCGGCCTGCGGCTGGCCGTCCCCGAGGACGAACTGCGCTGGAAGGCGGACGCGATGGTGAACGGACTGCAGGCGCTCCCGATCGCCTGGTGACACAGCGCCCGGCACACAGCGCACAGCGAGCGGCGAACAAGTACGCGGCACACGGCACACGGCACTCGGCACACGGCACGACCACGAGGAAGGCCAGGGAATTGGCACGGCACAAGGCGCCAGCGCGCAGACGAGAAACGATGATCATCGTGGGCGGCGGCCTCGGCGGCCTCTCCACCGGGTGCTACGCCCAGATGAACGGGTACCGCACCCAGGTCTTCGAGATGCACGAGATCCCCGGCGGTTCCTGCACCGGCTGGGACCGCAGCGACTTCACCTTCGACTGGTGCATCAGCTGGCTGCTCGGCAACGGGCCGGGCAACGAGATGTACCAGATCTGGCTGGAGCTCGGCGCCCTCCAGGGCAAGGAGATGCGGCACTTCGACGTGTTCAACATCGTCCGCGGCCGGGACGGCCGGGCGGTGCACTTCTACTCCGACCCGGACCGGCTGGAGGCCCATCTGCTGGGCATCTCGCCGGCCGACGCGAAGCCGGTCCGGGAGTTCTGCGACGGCATCCGGACGTTCCGCAAGGCGCTGGCGGTCTACCCGTTCCTCAAGCCGGTCGGGCTGATGGGACGGATCGAGCGCTGGCGGATGCTGGCCTCCTTCCTCCCGTACTTCACCACCATCCGGAAGTCGATCACCGTCCTGATGACCGACTACTCGCAGCGCTTCCAGGACCCGCTGCTGCGCGAGGCGTTCAACTTCATCCTCTACGAGAAGCACCCGGCCTTCCCGGTGCTGCCCTTCTACTTCCAGCTGGCCTCGCACGCCAACCAGGCCGCCGGGGTGCCGGAGGGCGGTTCGCTCGCGCTGGCCCGCTCGATCGAGCAGCGGTACCGGAAGCTCGGCGGCGAGGTGACGTACAACGCCAAGGTCGAGGAGATCCTGGTCGAGGACGACCGGGCGGTGGGCGTCCGTCTGAGCGACGGGCGGGAGTTCCGCTCCGACATCGTGGTCTCCGCCGCCGACGGCCACACCACGGTGATGAAGCTGCTCAAGGGCCGCTACCTGAACGACACCTACCGCAGGCTCTACACCTCGCTGATCGACGAGCCGGGCCAGTTGTCGCCCGGCTACGTCGCGCTCTTCCTGGGCCTGCGCCGGCCCTTCCCGGAGGGCGACCCGTGCACCACCTACCTGCTGGACGAGCAGCGGGCCGCCGAGCTCACCGGCATCCGCTGCCCGAGCATGAACGTGCAGTTCCGCACCCGGCACTACCCGGAGCTGGCGCCGCGGGAGTCCACCGTGGTGTTCGCCACCTACTTCTCCGACATCGACCCCTGGCGGGCGCTGCACGACGGTCCGGAGCAGTCCTCCCGGGTGCGGCGCGGCGAGGAGCTGCACACCCTGCCGGTCAAGCACGGCCGGGAGTACATGGCGGCCAAGCGCAAGGTCCGCAACGGCATCGTGTCCTTCCTGGACGAGCGCTTCCCCGGTTTCAAGGGCGCCGTCGCGGTGGCGGACGTCTCGACCCCGCTCACCCAGGTCCGCTACACCGGGGTCTACGACGGGACGTTCCCGGGCTGGAACCCCTTCGTCGAGGGCAGCGAGACGGTGGAGGAGGAGATCAAGAAGAACGGTCCGGTGCTCCCCGGGCTCTCCGACTTCTACCTCTCCGGCGTCTGGGCCACCATCGGCGGCCTGATCCGGGCGGCCGCCGCCGGCCGGCACGTGATGCAGTTCATCTGCCGGGACGACGGGCGGGAGTTCCGCGCCGAGATCGACCTGAGCGCGCCGCCGCCCACCCATCTGATCCTCCCCGTCGGCCGGCCGCCGAAGCAGCAGACCGGGCCGGTCGAGGAGATCCCGTCCACCAGTACCGTTTCGACAGGGGCCCTGGCATGAAGATCGAGAAGTGGGTGGTCCGCGAGCACCTCGACGGGGTGCCGGACGTCAACCGGATCTACCGGAAGGTGGTCGAGGAGGTCGACGTCAGCCTCCGGCCCGACGAGATGCTCTTCCGGACCAGGTACGTCTCGGTCGACCCGTACCAGAACGGCCTCGCGCTGGAGACGCCGATCGGCCACCACATGGGCGCGGACTCGATCATGGAGGTGCTGGAGGCCGGTCCGGAGGCGGCCTTCCAGGTCGGCGACCTCGTCCAGGGCTTCGGCGGCTGGCGCAGCCACGTCGTCCACAACGGCGCCGAGGAGCTGTGGAAGACCGGCGTCTTCCCGATGCTCTTCCCCGCCTACCGCCGGCTCGACCCGGCCCGGTACGACGAGCGGCTGCCGCTCTCCACGGCGCTCGGCGTCATGGGCGCGCCCGGGATGACGGCCTGGGGCACGTTGACGAAGTTCCTGGAGGTGCGGCCGGGCGACACCGTGGTGATCAGCGGTGCCTCCGGCGCGATCGGCACCCTGGTGGGCCAGTTGGCCAGGCGCGCGGGCGCCGGCCGGGTGGTCGGCACCACCGCCTCGGCGGGCAAGGCCGCGTACCTGAAGGAGCTCGGCTTCGACGACGTGGTGCTCTACGACCAGGCGGACGACGCCGAGAAGGTCCGCGCGGCGCTGCTGCTCGCCGCCCCGGACGGGGTCGACCGCTACTTCGACAACCTCGGCGGCAGCGTCACCGACGCGGTGTTCACCATGCTCAACGTGGACAGCCGGGTGGCGGTCTGCTGGCAGTGGGCGACCACGGTGAACGGTGAGCTGACCGGGCCCCGGCTGCTGCCGTACATCATGTTCCCGCGCACCACCATCCGCGGGATCTTCGCCCAGGAGTGGTTCGACGAGCCGCAGTTGGCGGCGATGCACGCGGATCTCGGCGAGCTGGTCCGGCGCGGCGAGATCCGCTACCACGAGACCGTGCACAAGGGCTTCGACGAGATCCCGAAGGCCTACCGGAGCCTCTACGTCGACCGGGAGGCGAACCGGGGCAAGGTGCTGGTCGAGGTGTGAGGGCCCCGGCCGGGTGAGCCCCGCCGGGTGAGCCCCGCCGGGTGAGCCCCACCGGGG